>CAZFAW010000117.1:2584-7485 GCA_964517015.1 uncultured Chryseobacterium sp. | reverse complement strand
TGCACCGGGGTCCCCGCCGGGGCGAAGATGTCCACGCCTTTGTGGGTCACGCTCGCGCCCCAGGGGTAATACCAGAAGGAGCGGAGATCGAAACTGCGCGGCCCTGCCCCTTCGACCGGCATGTGGAACCGCTGTGGCAGCACTAGACCGGTGAACAGCACGCACAACGGGACCAGCACGATCGTGAGCAGGATCTTCCGGGGCTGGCGTTTGCGCATGGGGAGGTTGACAAGGGAACGCGGAAACCGACGACAACGTGCACGATCCAACACGGCAATGGTCGAAACGATCTTTTCAACGCCCGTTGGCTTACCGATGAAGCGACCTTACTTTCGCACTGTTGTTCTTTGATCCATTCCCGGTGCCGTAGGACCGGGTCAACGTAAGGCCCACACAGGCATACGTTCGCTGAAACCGACAATTATTACATCAGGGTCGGAAGATCCGATGGGCAAAGGCGGGCCGCAGCACCCCACGGGTGCCTCCTTCGGGAGCAAGCGGATTACTGACCCCTTCCTGTCCGACCCGCTCATGTGATCCATGGGTTTCTTTGAACCTGGCCCTGTGTGGGCTTTTTTTGTCCGCAGGTGAACCATCCGGATCCCATCTCCAGCCCGACGCTCCCGATCATGGAGTCTTTCAGCACCCTCCAGGGGGAGGGTGTCCATGCGGGGCGTGCCGCCCATTTCATCCGGTTGGGGGGGTGCGACGTGGGGTGCAGTTGGTGCGATGTGAAGGAGAGTTGGGATGCAACGCGTCATCCGCAGCGCACCGTGGATGGATTGGTGGCCGAGGCGGCGGCGTTCCCGGCGCGCATCGTCGTGATCACAGGGGGCGAACCGCTCATGCACGATCTGACCGCGCTCACGCGGGCGTTCCGCGCGGCGGGCTTCCGCACCCATCTCGAAACGTCCGGTGCCCACCCGCTCAGCGGCGAGTGGCACCATATCTGCCTCTCCCCGAAGAAGTTCAAACCCGCCCTCCCCGAGGTGTTCGCCGCCGCCCACGAACTGAAGGTGATCGTTGCCAACCTGCACGACCTGCGCTGGTGCGATGATCAGGCCGGCAAGGTGCGCGCCGGTTGCCGGTTGGTGCTGCAACCCGAGTGGGAACAGCGCGAACGGATGATGCCGCCGATCGTGGAAAAGGTGAAGGCCGACCCACGCTGGATGGTCTCGCTCCAGACGCACAAGTACCTGAACATTCCCTGACTCCGCCCGTATCCCCGCCCCCTCATGAACCTGCTGCGCAAAACGCTCCTTCCCGTGCAAGTGGCCCTGTTCGCGCACCTGGCGGTGCAGGCACAGCCCGGTGGCTATTCCACCCGCGATACCAAGGCCATCAAGGTGTACGAGGAAGCCCTGGAATGCATGCACATGCGGCAATGGGGTTGCGTGGAATCGAACCTCAAGAAGGCCTTGAAGCTCGACGAAGCCTTCATCGAACCACGGTACGCCATGGCCGAGATGTACGACATGCAGGGCAAGGACGCCGACGCCATGGCGGCCTATCGCGAAGCGCTGGCGCGATCGCCGAAGTTCTACCCCATGGCCTACCTGCACCTCGCAGAGATCGAATTCCGCAACCAGCAGTACATCGCAGCGCAGCAGCACTACACCGATTTCATCGGCATGAACGAGGATCCCGTGCGGGAAGAACGCGCACGCCTCGGGCTGGAGAGCTGCACCTTCGCGCAGGAAGCGGTGCAACATCCCGTGCCCTTCGATCCGAAGAACCTGGGCCAGGGCGTGAACACCGCCACCAGCGAGTACTATCCGTGCATCACGGCGGACGATCGCACACTGCTCTTCACCCGCGACGTGCACGATGGAACTCCGCCCTACGGGCACCAGGAGGATTTCGTGATCAGCGACCGCGATGCCAACGGGACCTGGGGCAACGGTCGCTTGGTCCCGAACGTGGACACCAAACGCAATGAGGGCGCGGGCACCCTGAGCCCTGACGGCCGCTTCATCATCTTCACCATGTGCGCCGATGTGGAAGGCTACGGCGAGGGGCTGAAGGGCTACGGAAGTTGCGATCTGTTCATCAGCCGAAGGATCGGCGATCGCTGGAGCCCACCGGACAACCTGGGCCCTGCGGTGAATTCCCGGAACTGGGAAACGCAACCTTCCCTCGGCAGCGATGGACGCACGCTCTACTACGTACGCGGCATGCAGGGCGCGGACGGCATCAAGAGCATGGACATCTTCGTGAGCCGTTTGCAGGACGATGGCAGCTGGAGCCGCCCGGAGCGATTGGGCGACAACGTGAACACGCCATTCCAGGAGGAGAGCGTGCAGATCCATCCCGATGGGCGCACGCTCTACTTCAGCAGCAACGGGCATCCCGGCATGGGCGGTCTGGACATTTTCGTGAGCCGGCTGCAGCCGGACGGATCCTGGGGTCCGGCGCAGAACCTGGGCTATCCGATCAATACCGGAGGCGACGAGAACAGCTGGCTGGTGAATGCGCGCGGTACGGAGGCCTTCTTCGCGAGCGACCGGCCCGGTGGGTTCGGTGAACTGGACCTGTACAGCGCAACGATCCCGGAGCGCGCGCGCCCGGACCCCGTGAGCTACATCCACGGCCGGGTGAGCGATGCATTGAGCGGCGCGGCCATTGAAGCCGATGTCGAGCTTTTCGACCTGGCCACGGGCGATTTGGCCACCGGGGCCTACAGCGATCCCCGTACGGGCGAGTTCCTGATCTGCGTGCCCGCTGGAAGGGATTACGCCTTGAACACCTCGGCCGAGGGATACCTCTTCCATTCCAGCAACCACAGCGTGAAGCAGAGCGGCATGGACGCACCGCTCGAACTCTCCGTACCCCTGAGCCCGATCAAAAGCGGTCAGTCCATCGCCTTGCGCAACATCTTCTTCGAAACGGCACGGTACGATCTGCTGCCGGCGAGCAACGCCGAGTTGAACAAGCTGTTGAAGTTGATGCAGGGCACGCCCGCACTGCGCATCGAGGTGGGCGGGCACACCGATCATGTCGGCGACGACGCTTCGAACCAGAAGCTCAGCGAACAGCGCGCGAACGCGGTGCGGTCGTTCCTGATCGGAAAGGGCATCGACGGAACGCGCATCGTGGCCAGGGGCTACGGCGAAAGCAAACCGGTGGCCTCGAACGAAACCGAGGAGGGGCGGGCCTTGAACCGGCGCACGGAGATCACGGTGCTGTGACCGCGCGGCGGCGCGACACCGACGCGACCACCTCCAAGCTGAACACGAGCACCGTGGCGTACCACGCGATCAACGCGCGATCGTCCGGCACAGGGAACAGCAGGTATCGCGCACATGCACCCGCAGTGGTCGCCAGCAACAACCGGCTGGAGCGAACGGAAGCACGCAGGATCGACCGCGCCACGACCGCAAGGAGTGCCAGGCCGACGAATTCCGGCAGCACGGTATAGCGCAACAGGTCGACACCTTTCCGCACCGACCCGACCCAGAGCGCAACCGTCCATTGCACGGGCTCGGACTGCGGATGCAGGCTGCGCGGAAGGAACGCATGGCCGGGTGCCACGCACCAGCCATGCGTACATCCGATCGCACGCACACCGAGGTACGTGAGGATCGCCGCGATCGTTCCGCCTGCGATCCATCGGGTGGACAACGGGTGGTCCGGCCGGCACCAGGGCTGGGTCGCGATCACCGGCATGACCAGCAGCACGTTGTCCATCCGCGCGGTGATCGCCAGCACAAGCACGAGCAAACCCGAAGCAGGTCGCCCACTCGCATGCAGGAGGAAGGTTCCGGCCACGAGCAGCGCGCTGGACAAGGAATCGGGTGTGGAGAGGCCGGCGACCTCGTTCACCTGGGGCAGGAAGAAGAACCCCGCCACCGCGGGCAAGACCATTGCCCTTCCGACCCGGTGGATCACCCAGGCGAAGAGCACGGTGCACAGTGTGGCGAAACCCGCCAACGACGGCAGCACGGTCGCCCACGCCAGCGATGCACCGGACTTCCATGCACACCAGACCAGCGCGATGTACAGGGGCTTGATCCAATAGAAAGGCAATTGGTCGGCGAACGCCGAAGGGTCTTGCGCAAGGGCGGATCGGTACGGATTGTCCGGATCCACGAGCACGCGGTAATGCTCCGCCGGAACTTGCATCTGCGCGGCGGTGTATGCGATGGCATGGGACCGGGCGGGCGGGGCGCCGTCCAATTCCGCTGCGGCCGCCATGTAGGGCAGCATGTCCCAGTTCCAGAACGGATCGAGCGCACGCCAGGCTCCGGCAAGCAGTGCAGCGGTGAACGAAACCGCCAGCACCGCGCGTTCGAGCACCCTGGCCATGATTACCACACGAAGACCGATCCGAACTGGCCCGACATGCCCTTTGCTTCCCGGCTCACGGTGCCGATCAGGTTGGTGGTACCGGCCTGCAGGGTAAGGTGCGGGCCGATCGCGAGGAAGGCATCCACGCCGAAACGCACGCCTCCCGGTCCGCCGAAGGCCAATTGCGTGCTGAGCACCACCGGGTCCAGGTCGCGCGCGAATTGCATGGAGGCACGGGGCCGGTACCCCGGTAGGTTGCGCTGGTCCAACCGCACCGAAGCGTACCACACTTCACTGAGCCGTGTGGTGATGGTCATCGAAGCGAGGAAGGGGGTGGGCCGAAGGACCGCGCCTTGCTCGTAGCGTAGACCGAGCGTGTCCAGGAGATCGTTCTCCGTCAGGTCAAGATCGCCGGCATCGAAGATGTTGTCGACTTCGATGCCTTCGTACGCGATGGTACTGTCGCGGACGATCGTGGATGCGCGGCGCCAGCGCACGAAGCCGATGTCCTCAGCGCGAAGGATCAGCCAGCCTGGCTTCTCGTGGAAGGAGAAGGGTTTGATCCAGCGGCCCGAGACGGCGAGGCCCCAGCCGTTCGATCGGCCGAACGCGGC
>CAZFAW010000117.1:0-2484 GCA_964517015.1 uncultured Chryseobacterium sp. | reverse complement strand
CCTTCGTACGCCTTGTTGCCGAAGAACGCGAGGCGGTAGGCGTCCTCGGTGAAGCGGATCCCGAACACGTCCTGGTGCGACACGGACCACATGGGGCGCCACCTTGGATGCCCCCAGAGGCTGTCGAGCCCGATGTAGGTCGCCCGCACGAGCGCCGTTTGCATGAAGCGGTTCAGCGAGGAAAGATCGGCCGCCGAGGCTTCGCGCATGCCGCGATCGAGGGTCTTGCCTTGGATCAGCCCGAGCACCAGATCGTTGTGCAGCGCATCGGAATCGAAGCCGCCGGAGACCTCCAACTGTACCTCATGCACCGCCACGGCGAAGGGATGCAGGGGAATATCGCCGTACCAGCGCATCACCTCCTGCGCATGCGCAGGATGAACGGCAAGCAACGTTGCCAGGCCAGCGAGCAAACGACTTGCGTGCGGACCGGATGCCCGCGATCGTTCACTCATCACCGTTCACCAGGTAATTCCCATCGAACACGATCCGCAGGTCGAGGGCGTAGCTGTCCAGGATCTCAAGGTGCTGGGTCTGGTCAGCGGTGCTGAACACGAGGGTGGATCGAACCCGGGTGCCATCGGCATAGAGAAGGTCCACATCCGCCGACGTGAGCGTGGTGCTCAACTGGCTGGCCACGGCGGTCTGCACGTGCAGGTCGGGCCCCAGGATGCCCGCGGCGATCGTACCGGAAAGTGGGAGGGTGGCGAGCACGTTCCCCGCGTCGTCCACCAGTTCCAATTGGAGCGTGGCTTCGAAAGGGAACCCGTTCACCGCGAAGAGCTTCAGCATGCCGTACTGGAACGCATGGTGATCGGTCGATCCCGGCAGGTCCGGGGTTTGTGTTTGCTGAAGCGTGAGCCCGGTGGCGATGAGGTTCAACGGAACGCGCAACTCCAGCTCGGCGCTGAGGTCGCTGTTCCAGTAGAGGAAATCGTTCCCATTGCTGATGTCTCCGAGCGGGTTCACCTCGATGTCCATCTCGAATTCCGTCTGATCGGGCATCGCTTCAAGCAACTGGTCCACATTGCTGTTGCTGTTGTCCAGTGTGGTTTCGTACACGCTGGCCTGGAAACCCGAACCGAGGTCCAATGCGCGGTTCAGGTTGATGGGGCCGGGTACGATCGAACTGGCCAGGTCCAGCGAAACCGAACTGGCCGTGTTCACTGCGGTGAAGTGATCGATGGTGGCACGTGCATCCACACCGACCCCGTTGGTCACTTTGAGCGCCAATTCCACCTGGTCCAGATCGAAACTGCCGCCGATCACTTCATCGAACAGGTCCAGTTCGCTGATCTCCGGCCCCACGTGGATGAAGCGTTGCCCGAAGTACCCGCGGGCATACTGTGGCTTCAACCCGCCATAAGTGGCGATCGCACGGACCGTATCTTCGGGCGTGAGCGTGGCGCCGGTGCCGTACGGGTCCAGTTGGAGCAGGAGTTGCGTGGAAAGCGTGTTCACGGCATCGAACGTCGGCCCGGTCAGGTCGAATTGATGGAAGGCCAGGTCGCGCGTGACCGATGCCACACCCGGGCCGGATGTGGAGGCAGCTGCGACGAATTGGGTCAGGGAGACGGGGATGCCGAGGTAGCTCGATCCCGGGAGGCTGAACGTTCCGATGACGCCACTGCTCAATTCGTTCTCGAGTGCTATCGTCAGCGTCCCTTCGCGCAATTCGAGGTTGCGCAGTTGCACTTCATCCACATCCAGCCCGGCCACTTCGTTGATCGGTGGCAGTGTGGCACCCGCGCTCAGGGAAACCGAGCCGAAGGTTACGGCGTACGGGTATACGAAACTGGTATCGGGAATGTGGAAGATGGTGTCGAGGTCCACCCCGAAAAGCTCATCGCGGTACACGATCGTGATCAAACCGTTCTCCGCTACGTCCATGTTCGTATCGGCAACGATGTCGCTGATCGTGAAGGTGCTGTTCACCAGGGGGCCGACCAGGTCCACGTCCCATCGGGGGCGGTCGGCGTCCTTCCTGCAGGCGGAAATGCCGAGCATCGCCACAGCGAGCAAGGCAACCCCTGCACGGACCGCTACGTTCTTCATCCAGTGGTGGAACAAGGTAGGAGATGCCCCTCGAAGGTCGAAAGTCGGGAATGCTTGCGCAATTTTGCCCGGGATCGGGCCGGATCCTCTCAGACGCATGCTAGCTAGACGCGGCATACTGCTTCCTTGGCTGCTCTCGGCGGTGTTCATGTACGTCATTTCGTACGTGTGGCACGGGGTCGTGCTCACCGATCTGGACGAGATCCACGTCCCGGTGGCGTTGTATCTGATCCTTGCCGGCCTGGCTTATCTGATCATCGGTCTGGGCATGACCGTCGCAGTGCATCAGGCCATCCTGCACGAGTGGATCAGCCTGAAACGCGGGTTCCCGCTCATGTCCATGCTGCTCGGGGCCGCCATCGGGTTCGTGGTCTACCTGCTGGTGTTCATTTTCGGGGTCAGTTTCGCCAAGCATGGCTTGGAGCATGT
>CAZFAW010000116.1:4472-7503 GCA_964517015.1 uncultured Chryseobacterium sp. | reverse complement strand
TACGCCCGCATGTCGCCGAGCAGGCGCGCGAAGCAGCGTTCGTTGAACTTGACGAACTCCTTGCTCAGCCGGACCGGGTTCAAGTGCCCGCCATACCGGTCGGGATCGGCGATGAAGTCGTCGCCGGGTACACCGATGATGTGTTCCTCGACCAGGGTTTGTCCATCGATCAGGTAGTTGATCCTGTTCGGGCTCAGCAGGTGTTCCAATTCAAGGCCGTACACCCTGCTGGCATCGGCCTTCTTGATGTAGTAGTAATCGTGGTTGTCGTTCAGCTGGTTCAGGATCTTGATCCGGAACGGCTGGCTGTTGCCGTAGGCGCAGAAATCGATGCCGGCCACTTTCAAGTGGTCCACTTTTCGGCCATCGGCCACCAGGATCTGGTAGAGTTCGACCAGTCGTTCATGGGTCTCCTCCAGCTCCGAGGGGCGGAGCATCACGGAGGTCCACAGGGTTTCTCGGCCGTGCTGGTCGTGTCGCGCCATCAACCCGTCGTGGCGAAGCAGGTCCGCATAGGCGATCGGTGATCGCTCGGCGCGATCGTGCGTGCTCAGGAGTTCGGAAAGCCGTTCACCGATGGGGAAGATCGGTTTGCGGATGCGGATCTCGTTCAATTCCATCGTTCACCCGCGGAAATGTAGCCGGATGCGCGATGGGACCGGCCTCACTCGACCACCACGCGTTTGCCGGTGCCTATGTACGCGCCTGCGGCCGGTCGCGCGCCGGGCATCCTGCCCAATACATCGAACCCGGTGCCATCGCTTCGGGGCCCGGCGGGTGGAGCGAGTTCGGCAATGCCGTTTGCCGCGCACGGGGTGCCCACGATCCGGATCGCATCAATGTCCCAGGCTCCGCCGTTACCCTGGTATGCTTGCAGGGTGATCTCGAACAGTCCGTAGACCATGCCACTGCCTGCGGCCACGCAGCCGAGATCGGTGAACACGGTGTTCGAGAGGTTCACTGGTGTTGCCACATCGCCGATCAATGCGGGCTGGGTCCCGTTCAGTACCGAGCGCACTTGAACCCGCTCGGGCCCATCGCCATCCGCGCGATGACGGATGATCAGGCTGTCGATGTGCATGGCTTCGAAGGCGATGAACGAGACGAACACCCGGTGATCATCGTCCGGGATCGCGCTCCAGCCGTAGGTGGCCAGCATATTATCCCCTCCGCCGATGGGCAGCGGGCAGATGTCGACCCCCACATGCCCGAGGTTGGTACCGATGAAGCCCGGCGACGTGCTCTCGGCCATGTTGCAGGCCGTACAGCCGCTATCGCAATGGAGCAATGTGGTGCACGGAAGGTTCGGCCAATCCAGCTCCACCGTTTGGGCCGCGGTAGCGAGGGGAACCAGGAGGGTGGAAAGCAGGAGCGTGCGCATGTGGTCTAGGAGCCAGGGGAAGAGTGATCCGTGGATCCGGCCGCTGGAACGCAGGATGCGCCGTCCGGGTTCGCGGTACCTGGCGGGGTTGGGCTTGGTCAACTTCGGAACGGCGGTTAGTTTTAGCCGATGTCCGCTCATGGTGCATGGTTCCTTGTGCATCCGAATTGCGACCCTTCGGCACCGGGAACGGACGTGCGTTATCCTCAGGAACCTTGGTGAGCAAGCGACGACCGTTCGCTTGTTCTCCGCTGCAACCACCCCACCCCATGCGCCAGATCCCCCTCTGCCTCCTGCTGCTCCGGGCGGCAGCCGTTCCCGCCCAAGTCGTCCCCACCCCTTTGGATCTGAGCGCGGTGAGCGGATGGGCAAGCGCCTTGAGCGCGCCCAGCGCCCAAGTATCCTGGGCGGGCGTGCAAGGCTGGACCGGTTCCACCTACTGGAATTGCAAGCAGGTGGCGCGTACCGTGAACGCCGGCTCCTCTTGGGAGCTGTTCGAAGTGCCGGAGCCGGCGGACCTTGGGGTGAGCCAGGTCTTTGCCTTGAACGCGGACACGGCCTGGGTCTCCTTCACGGATCTCGAACTCTTCCTGCCGGGCGGTTCGTTGTGGAGGACCACCGACGGAGGAAGTTCGTGGTCCTCGCAGTTCACCGATGAATTCCTGGAGAACTACCTCTACGGGGTGGTCTTCTATTCCCCCGATTCGGGCGTTGCGATCGGCGCGCCCGATGACGCCGGCTATTTCGAGATCCAAGTGACCGCCAACGGCGGAGCCACATGGGAACGCGTGGCTTCCGCCAACATTCCCGATCCGATCGTGAACGAAGCCAGCAGCTTCGACATGATCACCGCACGCGGAAGGAACATCTGGTTCCCGACCAACAAGAAGAGGGTCTTCCGCTCCACGGATGGCGGTTTCACCTGGTCGGTTTCCGAGGTGGGAATCGTTACGAGCTTCGTGCTCACCGAATTCAGCGATGCCTCGCACGGGATCGCATGGCGGTATCCGGGAGGCGACCCCGTTCACATCAGCAACGATGGCGGGGCGACCTGGACCGAACAGGCCCTCGACCCTCCCCTTTCCATCGTGCGTGCCGGTGCGGTTCCCGGCGTACCGGGCGCGTTCGTGTTCAAGGCCGGTGGCACCATGCGCCTCTATGCCACCACGGACAACTTCGCCACGTGGGCCCAGATCGATGACACGCACTTGTACATGGACTCCCCCATCCGCATGTACGATGCGTCGGTGGGTTGGACCTGCAGCAGCGACCCCACCACCGACATGGCCGTGTACCGATTGGACAACATGCTATCGGGCATTCCCGACGCAACAGCGGGGATCGGGATCACCGTGTTCCCCAACCCTGTTCGGAGCGGAACGGCATTGATCACCCTGGATCGGAACCCCGAACGTGCGACCCTCCAGGTCCGCGATGCCGCGGGCCGTGCGATCAAGGACCTCGAGCTGCAGGCGGGGCAACTTGCCGCGCTCCTTGATGTGCACGGCGTGGCCCCCGGGCTGTACACCCTTGTGCGCTTCGGAAGCGGCACGCGAACGAGCACCCGGTTGGTGATCCAATGAAGCCGCTGGAAGGCCATGCACCCTGATCGCCTGTTCTTCGTTCTTGGTGCCAGCGAGACCGCACTTG
>CAZFAW010000116.1:0-4372 GCA_964517015.1 uncultured Chryseobacterium sp. | reverse complement strand
CCCAGCATGTAGGGCGTGCCGCCGACCACGCCGTCGGAAGTGAGCCGGTCGTCGAGCGTGGGGTGCGGAGCGATGCCGCTGTTGTAGTGTTCCACCACTTCCTCCAGTGTGGCGAACCGGCCATCGTGCATGTAAGGTGCCGTTCGTGCGACGTTCCGCAGGCTGGGGACCTTGAACTTCCCCTCGTCCTCCGGGTCACCGGTCACTTCGGCAAGGCCGATGTCCGCCAGCGGTGGTGCATCGAGTCCGTTGTTGAAGGCGGACGGAGAGAAGAAGTTGGCCGTCATGTGGCATTGATTGCACCGCGTGGCGCTGTTGAAGAACAGGTCCTTCCCTTCCAATTCCTCCGCGGTGAAGGAGGTGAACCCGTCCGTTTCGCCCTGATCATAGCGTGTGGAGGAACTGCGCAGGGAGCGCACGAACTGGGCCAGCGCGCGGGCGATCCGATCGGCCGTTATGCTGTCGTTCCCGAAGGCGGCGGCGAACAAGGGCGGATAGTGGTCCAACACCCTCAGCCGCTCGATCACCTGATCGAGCGACATGCCCATTTCGATCGGGTCCTGGATCGGCATGAGCACCTGTTGTTCCAGGGTGCTCGCCCGTTCGTCCCAGAATTGGCGGCGCACGTACCTGTGGTTGACCAGATGCGGCGCGTTCCGCCGGGTGATCCCACCGCCGAACCCTCTGCTGTTCGCACGCGGGTCGGCGAAGCCATGTTCCTGTTGATGGCACGATGCACAGCGCGTACTGAAATTGGCGCTGAGGTTCCGGTCGTAGAACAGCACCCTACCCAGAGCGGCTCCCGCATCCGTGACCGGGTTCCACTCGGGCGTGCTTTCGAACGCGTTCAACGCGGGCGTATCGAACCACGCCGGTAGGACCTCGCTCGTGTAGTCATATCCCGGCGTTGGCAGCACGGGCGCTTCGAGATGCAATTCGACCGGTCCGGTCGCCTCCTTGTCGCAAGCGACCATCAACGCCCACAGCACCGGACCGCACAGAAAGGTCCAAGCCCGAAAGCCGATGCGAACGCACTGCATGCTGCTCAATATTAACCCCACGGTCGTAAGGCGAAGCCGAGTTCCGGTATGTCCAAGGAAGGATCCCTATGGCAACTTCTTTATTTAACCAATTGGTTAATTATATTTGCGCCGCACCCCGCCCCATGGACCGCCTCTCGCTCACCTTCTCCGCACTGGCCGACCCCACGCGCAGGGCCATTCTGGCGCGGCTTTCCAGCGGTCCCGCCTCGGTGAACGAACTGGCTGCACCCTTCAGCATGAGCCTGCCTGCGGTGAGCAAGCACCTGAAAGTGCTGGAACGCGCACAGCTGATCGCCCGGGGAAAGGAGGCGCAATGGCGGCCATGCGAGATCAAAGCCGCTCCGCTGAAGGAGGCCACCGATTGGATGGAGCAGTACCGCCAGTTCTGGGAAGAGCGCTTCGATCGGCTGGAGGAATACCTGAAGGAACTGCAAGCGCAGGAGAAACCGGCGCCAGTGAAGGCCACGCCCAAACGCAAGAAGAATGGAAGCAACAAGTAAGCAGGTGGGCGATCGCGGGATCGAGATCACGCGCACGGTGAAAGCGCCGCGTGCCCTCGTTTGGAAGGCGTGTACCGAGCCGGCGCACATCGATCGTTGGTGGGGGCCGAACGGATTTGCCAACAAGACCATCGCGCACGACCTGCGTGTGGGCGGCCAATGGAAGTACACCATGACGGGGCCCGATGGGAAGGTCTGGCCCAATCTGATCACCTACACGGAAGTCACGCCGATGGACCGGCTGGCGTACGACCACGGCGACTGGGAGAACCCGAAGATGTTCGAAGGCTCGCTCACCTTCAGCGATGTGGAAGAAGGAACGCTGATCACGCTGCGCACACTGTTCCCAACCAAGGAAGCGCGTGACTTCGTGATCGAACAGCACGGTGCCATCGAAGGCGGGAAGCAGACGCTCGGTCGCCTGGCGGAATACCTCGAACGCTCACAATATCCGTGACCAATGATCCCTTCAGCCCTTTTCAACTTCGATGTTCAACGCGATCAGCGCACGATCATCGTGGAGCGTTCGTTCAACGCACCGCTCGATCCCGTTTGGGCCGCATGGACAGAGGCTGATGTCCTCTGCAAATGGTGGGCTCCGCGACCCTACGAGTGCGTGATCAAGTCGCTCGACTTCCGCGAGGGCGGACGCTGGCTGTACTACATGCAAGGCCCGCAAGGCGATCGGCACTGGTGCTATTTCGATTACGCGACCATCCGACCCAAGTCGTACTTCTCCGGCAGCGACGCGTTCTGCGATGAGCTCGGTGTGGCGAACACCATCAAACCGAACGTGACCTGGGAAGCGCACTTCAACGCGTCCGACGGGCGCACCGTGGTCCGCGTTCTTCTGCACTTCGCTTCAGCGCAAGACCTCGAACAGATCGTGGCCATGGGCTTCAAGGAGGGCTTCACGATGGGCCTCGATCAACTGGACGAACTACTTACTACCAGCAAGTAGCTTTTACCATCGCCCATGGAAAAAGAAACGTTCTACCACGGCACCAGGGCCGATCTCCGCATTGGCGATACGCTCGCACCGGGCTACAGTTCCAATTACGGCCAACGGAGAGCAGCGAACCACGTGTACTTCAGCGCGACCCTGGATGCGGCGATCTGGGGTGCTGAACTGGCCGCCGGTGATGGTCGCGAACGCATCTACATCGTGGAACCCACGGGCACATTCGAGGATGACCCGAACCTGACGGACAAGAAGTTCCCCGGGAATCCCACCAAGTCCTATCGTACCAAGGCACTCCTGCGTGTGGTTGGTGAGGTGAAGGAATGGACGGGGCATCCACCCGATGTGCTGCAAGCCATGAAGGACAACATCCAACGGTTAAAGGAACAAGGCATCGAAGCGATCGACTAGCACGGGCGCGATCCCGGGTCAGGCCCGGTATGACAGCCTAACCAAACCCAACTACGCAACACAATGAGCACCATGACCCGCATCACCGTCTCCGCACTCGTGAACAAACCCGTGGCGGACGTTTGGAACACCTGGACCGACCCGAAGCACATCATGCAATGGAACGCCGCCACGGATGACTGGCACTGCCCCAATGCCACGAATGACCTGCGCACCGGAGGTAAGTTCAGCAGCACAATGGCCGCCCGCGACGGCAGTTTCAGCTTCGACTTCGAAGGCGTGTACGACGATGTGCAAACGCACAAGCGCATCGCCTACACCATGGCCGATGGCCGCACCTGTGAGATCCTCTTCACCGAAGAGAATGGTGGCACCCGTGTAGTGGAATCGTTCGACGCTGAATCGCAGAATCCCGTGGAGATGCAGCGCGGCGGTTGGCAGGCGATCCTCGACCGGTTCAAGGCCTACGCCGAAGCACAAGCGTGAACCGAACCGATAGCAAGCGTACCATGACCAAAGCCAAGCCGGCTTCTGCAGGGCGTCGCACGGGCACGCGGGCCAAAGCGTCCCCACACATGCGCGTGAGCGTGACGCCGAAGGGCGACCGCGAGTTCGTGATCACACGCCGGTTCAATGCGCCGCGCGAGCTGGTCTTCGACGCGCTGAGCAAGCCAGAGATGGTGAAGCAGTGGTTGAACGGGCCTCCCGGCTGGACGCTCTCCGTGTGTGAGATCGACCTGCGTGTTGGCGGCAAGTACCGGTACGTCTGGAGCAACTCCGGTGGGGCCGACAAGGGCATGGGCATGAGCGGCGTGTACAAGGAAGTGGTGCGCCCGGAGCGCATCGTGAACACCGAGAAATTCGAACCGGCCTGGTACGCGGGCCAGGCATTGAGCACCCTGGTGCTCACAACGGAGGGCAAGGGCACATTGATGACGATCACGGCACGCCACGGATCGATGAAGATCCGCGATGAGATCCTTGCTTCGCCGATGGAAGGCGGATTGGAGTTCAGCTACCAGGCACTCGATGCGCTCCTTGCAACGAAGCTGAAGAAGACGTCATCGACCCGCCCCGGCGGGAATGCCAAGGAAGGGAACGCGCTCTTCACCGGCATCTCCGAACCAGCGTCGGTGGATGCGTACATGAAGAAACTGAAGCATCCGCTGAAGTCCGTCGCGGAACAACTGCGCAAGGTGATCCTTAGCGCGGACAAGTCGATCGGCGAAGGGATCTACTGGAACGCGCCATGCTTCTACTTCACCGGGAAGATGATGCCCTTCGACCCGAAGACCTACAAGCGCTATGTCGTCGGGTTCAACTTCTTCAAGCAGGACACGCTGCGCCTGATCTTCCTCCGTGGCGCCGAAGTCGAGAACAAGCAGGGACTCCTCACAGGCGACTACAAGGACGGCCGCAGGCTCGCTCTCTTCACCAGCATGGCCGAGGTGAAGAAG
>CAZFAW010000115.1:0-7522 GCA_964517015.1 uncultured Chryseobacterium sp. | reverse complement strand
GCACCTACTACATTCGGGATGCCTCCGGTAACCCCATGGCCATCTACGAACGCAGTTTCGCTCCGGGCGCTTCCGTTGGTTCCTACACCGCGACCTTTGCCTTGGAAGAGTGGCCGATGTACGGCAGCGCGCGCCTGGGTAGTGCTACGGACCATGATCGCAGCTACTTACAGGGTTTCACCGCTTCCTACACGAATGGGCCCACGAACGCGGCAGGCCAGGTGGAACAAGTATTCGATCAAGCAACGATCGCCTACCCAATAAGTGGGACGGCCACTGGCGCAGCGGAGGAACCCTGGCAACACACACTGGGGCATAAGCGCTATGAGTTGAACGACCACTTGGGCAACGTGAAGGCCACGATTAGCGACCGCCGCTATGCGGAGGGCGGTGGCAGCTTCGACCATTTCGCAGGTGTGGTTGTCTCTTCGCACGACTATTACCCCTATGGAATGCCACTACCAGCTCGGCTAGCGAATATGGGTGATCATCGTTTCGCCTTCCAAGGACAAGAGATGGATGATGAGCTTCATGGCTCAAATGGAACCTCCTATGCGTTCGAGTATCGAATACATGACCCGCGCACTGCAAGGTTCTTCTCCGTTGACCCACTCTCTGCAAAATATTCATGGAATTCCCCGTATTCGTTTTGTGAAAACAGGGTTATTGATGGGATTGATTTAGAAGGTCTTGAGTACCTATCATATATTGGAATGTTCGCCACAGGCTATGATAACTGGGGTAAAACAAGTCCTTGGGTTCGGGCAAAGTTTTTGCCCGAGTACTATCAAACATTAAAAGTTACCAATTTCTACGAGCTTCAGAAACAAAGGGAATTTGAAAGTGGCGTACTTGCAAATCTCGGAGAGCCGGTCAAGGGTCTTGGTGGCTCTGCCAAGTCCGGAAACAAGCCGACGGACTTAGGGGACCAGTTCATTAAGACTTGGACGGATAAGACGACCAATACAATACAGGACCACATTCTAAGGGACATGCAGGCTGCTAGAGCGGAGGTAGAGAGCCAAGCTGCTCTATTGGATAAGAGCCATGCTCTTGTGACCGCCGCAATCGATCTTGGTCTTGTCCCTGCTGCCCTTCTTGATGATAAGGCGTTTCTCTCAGATTTGCAGATGTTTATCTACGATGGCACATTACCAGGTGGTGCAGTCCCATTGACTGCGCACGAAATGAATTCAAATCGATTGGTTCGATTACTCGGTCATGACCTATGGAGTCATGACGGTCAGGTATTCAGCGGAAATGCATATCGAGCGCTTGTGGATGGATATTTGCTTTCTCCAGCGAACGCGCTTGATCGCGGCGATACATATTTACAAATCCGATGGATTCCAAATTATGACTCTAATGATGATTTTGCACGAATGCTTGATTTTGCCGTGCAAGACTATCTAAGTACACGATCCGACCCCGTAGCTAATCCTTCATCTGGAACCTTCCGAAAAGGCCAATAGAGAATGCCTGTAAAAATTGCGATGAATGCGTTATTGTGTATAATGACATTATCATGTTTGGACGGTTCACCTAATGGGTCTACTGAAGCAGGGATAAATCATTCCGATAGCGCAGATTTGGGATGTCAATTGGATTGGAAGGATTCGATTGACATGTTGGAATTTGACGTTCTATTGCCCTCGATTTTATCTCAGGGAAAGCTCCTGATGGATACCATGAACGGTAAGTACGAGTATTCTTCCGGTGATTTTCACTTACTGGGATCCAGCTATGGTATGTCTCGTGATTTGTGGGATGAATATTTCCAGAAACTTAAAGTAGTTGAGGAAAAGAAATTTCACACAGAGGATGGCACCCTTGACTTCATCGCATATATCGGATATACAAGAAAAAATGAGTCAGGGCAGGAAGAATGGATTTTTGTAGTTCGGAGCGCTGTTGAAATTCATGATTTGTTTACACCCGCCTACAGCGTGATAATAATCCAAGGGTTTGGGGCTCGTAAACAATTGATGAAATGTATTTTCGAAGGGATTCTCCGTCGAATTCCTCAGCCAGGGCTGTATGTCTATCGTTAACTGTGTTACCCCGCGTTCCCGCTAGGCTCGGTCTGTGGGAAGGTGAGCTGGCGGGAGACGAGTGGGTTCTGAATAGGGCGTCTCGCTGCGCCTTCGCGAAGCTGCTTCGGCGAAGCAAGGCCCGCCGAAGTGACCAAGGGGCCTATCGCGGTCAACATTCGTGCGAATGTGACTGATCATTTCCCATGTCCGAGCACTTGAGAGTGACGAAGAAGGGGCTACCTACTTCGTCACTGTCACCACAGTGGGTTGGGGGTATGTGTTCACGCGTAAGGAGCTCGTGGAGATCCCATTGCCTGACCGGTCTTGCCTATCTTGGTGAACCACATCTAAGCGTATGCGTGGACCACTCTGGATACTCGGCTTGTTGCCGGCATTGGCGTTGGGCCAATACTCCACCAAGGGTCTGGGCACCTTTGGTTTCGTGGAGAATAAGGGCCAGGTGCTCGACCAGGAGATGCGGCCCAATCCAGTTGCGTTGTACTTGCTGGCCGGCGGTCAGTACAACGTGCAGTTGCGGCGGACCGGTTTCAGTTATGACTTCTTCGAGGTGCCGGAAGCCGCGCAGGCCTCGCTGGGCGAAATGGATGGGACGGAGGGCCGGTCACTGGATCCCGTGCCCGTTCCGTTCCATCGGATCGACTTCGAGCTGCTCGGCTGCAATACTTCAGCGCCGATCGAACCACAGGACAAGGCGGGGCATCGCATCAATTACTTCACCACCGGCACGCCTAAGGGCGGTGTTACCGATGTGCGCCAGTTCGGCCGGGTCATCTACCGAGAGGTATATCCTGGGATCGATCTGGAGTTCCTGGTCGATCGCGCGCAGGGGTTCAAGTACAATTTCCTGGTGCATGCGAACGGCGACATGAACGCCATCCGGCTCACCATCTCCGGTGGGGATTTCCTGCGGGCCGATGAGCAAGGGCTGCACTTCGCCACGCGTTTTGGGGAGTTCGTGGAACAAGTGCCGGAATGTCACTGGCGAGCGGCGAACGAGAGTGGAAGCGTTCAAGGCCGGCTGGTGGAACACGAGCCCGGTGTGTTCGGCTTCGAGGTGGACGCTCTGCCTTCGGCCACCGAGGAGCTGGTGATCGATCCCGTGCCCGATTTGCTGTGGTGCACCTACTATGGCGCGCATTGCGGTGTCGCGAACTATGCCACCATCGATGTGGATCCGAACAATAAGGACTGGGTCTTTGGCGGTGCGACCTCCTACACATATGGTTTCGCCACGGCGAACGCATACCAGGGGACGATCGTGGGATACGTGGATGCTTTCCTGGGTCTGTTCGATCAAGCGGACTCGCTTCATTGGTGCACGTACTACGGCGGGGACGGTGTGGATGGCCTCGGAACACTGCAATTCTATCCGGGCATCATCGTGGCGGCCGGCCTTACCAACTCCAGCTCCGAGTTCGCCACGAACGATTCGATCCATCCCTACGGGGGGAACGGCGATGGCTACCTCGCCCGCTTCGATCGCGCAACCGGTTACCTACAGGCCTCCACCTATTTCGGTGGTGCAGAGAACGACCAATTCAACCAGATTGCGCGGATCGGCCCGGGACTATTTGCAGCATGTGGCACTACATCCAGTCCAACAGGCATCGCGAGCACCGGAGCCCATCAATCGATCATTGGTTCCACCACAGAGGACGACGCTTTCCTGTGCGTATTCGATACCGCGTTCAACAGGGTTTGGTCGACCTACTATGGTGGTGCAGAGAATGAATTCGGGTATGGCGTGGCCCACACTGATGGTGCGCTCTATATGTTGGGTAGCACCCAAAGCCCGGACGCCATCGCCACGCCGGGAGCGCATCTGTCGACTTTTTTGCCGGGGGATACCTCCCAGAGCTTCGTCGCAAAGTTCGACCTCCTAGGTAACCGCATCTGGGGCAGCTATTACGGCGGTGTTGGGGGTTACGGTGTATTCACCATCGCGGCACAAGGGCCCTTCGTATGCTTGGCAGGCCACGCGGACGCGCTTTGGCCAACCACACCGAACGCCTACCAAACGATGCTCCCGCCCGATGGCCTGGACATCAATGGTGTGATGGTGGTGGCAGATTCTTCGAGCGCGGTGATCACATCCACCTTCACGGGGCCGTATTGGCCGACAAACATCTGCATCACAAGCGATGCGCTATTCGCTGTAGGGCACATTGGACAAAGCCCCGGCTGGACCACCCCGGGCGCATTGGATACTACAGAGGGGAACAACGATGGCGGCCTTGCCAAATACGATTTCAACGCCGTGCCTCAGTGGGCAACCCGCTTCGGCGGTGGCTCCGAGGATATATTGATGAGGTTGGTGGTCCTAGCCGATACGATCTATACCAGCGGATCCAGTTTCACTAATGGACTTTCCACTCCTGGGGCCTGGCAGGATTCATTGATCGATGTGAGCGCGCGTCTCCTCGCCCGCTTCAAGGATTGCGACCAGCCACCACCAGCCTATACAGCACCCGTTCTGGGCCCCGACACCATTTGCCCCTTTGGCACGGCTTCGTTCACGACAGCCACGGTGCCCGGAGCCCTGGCCTATTCCTGGTCCATGCCGCCGGGAGCACTGCTGCTCAGCCCCCAGGGCAGCACCTCGGCAACCGTGCAGTTCGGTGCTCAAGGCGGGACGATCAGCGTGCGGGCGCGGAATGCATGCGCCACAGCGCCGGAAGAGACGCACGCGGTCGTAGTGGACACCAGCTTGCAGGTCACGGTGACCGCTTCAGGACCGATCGAATTTTGCCCCGGTGGCTCGGTGGTGTTGAACGCCGGTAGCGCGACCCTTTACGAATGGAGCGATGGCTCATCTGGTGATACGCTGCTCGTGGACCAGGCTGGATCCTACTATGCGGTCGCAGAGAGCGGTGCGGGCTGCGTCGATACCTCGAACGTGGTCGAGGTGGTGGTCGTTCCGCTACCATCGGTCTCGATCACGCCCGCCGGCACGCTTCAACTCTGCGACGGCGATAGCCTACCCTTGACCGCAACGGGCACAGCGTCCGCTTTCGAATGGAGCACGGGGGACACGACCTCAACGATCATGGTCGACCAGGCTGGTAGCTACTATCTGATCGGCTTCGATCCGATCGGGTGCTCGGATACATCGTCTACGACCACAGTGGTCTCGATACCTGTTCCACTCCCGGCGGTCACTGGCAATAGCACCCCGATCGAATTGAGTCTTGAAACGTATTCCACGCCGTCCGTCGCGGGCGTCACCTACAATTGGTCAGCAGGTGGCGGATCGATCACCGGTGGACAGCTGACACCTTCAGTCTCGGTGCAATGGGATGTCGCGGGCGTAGGGTTCGTGAGTGTTGAAGAGACCGCACCATCCACGTGTACAGGATCCGATACGCTGTATGTGGCCATCGTAGTAGACAACGGCATTCCCGAGGTCGCCGGGTCCTCACTTACGATCTCCCCGGTGCCAGCCACAGACGAGCTTGTGGTCAACATGAGTGGGATGCTCTTCGACCGATGGGAGATCGTGGATGTCCGGGGCACACTGGTCATGGGCGCCAGGACCGATCCATCTTCGGCGATTGACATACCTGTGGGCGGACTCGCAGAAGGTCTGTATCAGCTGCGAGTATCTGGGAGCGGGCGATGGCTCGCTGCGCGGTTCGTGGTCATGCGCTGAACGCTGACCAATGTCGATGCGTTAGGGATCATCCAGCGAATACACAGTCAGCCCGCTCCTGAGCTTGGGTTCGATCCACGTGCTCTTCGGCGGCATGCAACCGCCGCTGTCGGCCACCGCCTGCAATTCGGAAAAACTCACGGGCCGCAGATGGAAGGCCACCTTGGCTTCGCCTTCGCGCACCATGCGCTCCAGGGCGCCCACGCCTTGCGTGCCCGGCACGAAGCGCACATGGGGATCGGTACGCAGGTCCTGGATGCCGAGCACCGGCCGCAGCACGGCGTCGCTCAGCACGCTGGCATCGAGCCGGTCCGACGCATCGGCGTTCGGCGCCGGCGCGGGCAGCCCCAGCTGGTACCAGCCTTTGCGCGTGCACACCGCCACCGTACCGTGCGACGGCTGCGTGGTGGGCGCCTTGGGCAAGGCGGTGAGCGCGCCTACGCGCGCCAGGGCCTCCAGCAGGTCCTCGGTGTCCATGCCGCCCAGGCGGGTGATCGCGCGATCGAAGTTGTGGATGTGCAGGTGTTCCTGCGGGACGATGAAGGCGAGGCACCAGGCGCGCGGGTCATCGGCGAAGGCACCGGTGGATTCGGCCAGCCGCGCGCTGCTCGCGAGGCGATGGTGCCCATCGGCGATGTAGAGCATGCCGGCACCGGCGATGTGGTCGGTGATCGCGTTCACGGCGGCGGGATCGCTCACGGCCCAGAGCCGGTGGCGGGTCATGTCGGTGGTGCTGAAGTCGTACGTGGGCCGCACCGCGTGCATGCGTTCCACGTCGGTGTCCAGCACGTGCGTGCCGGGCGCGGCCAGCAGCACGGGTTCGGCGTTGATGCCTGTGACGTCGAGGTATTCCTTGAACAGTTCCTCGCGAGATTGCAAGGTGTGCTCGTGCACCTTCACGCGGCCGCCGCGGTAATCGCCCACGCTCACCGCACCGATGATGCCGCGGGAGAGGAGCCCCTTGCGGCTCTGTTCGTACAGGTAGTAGCAGGGGGCTTCGTCGCGCACGAACCAGCCTTCGGACACGAACTCGTTCCACTTGCGGCGCACATCGGCGAAGCGCAGGCGGCGGTCGCGCTGCGGGTCCGGTGCCTGCGCGCCGGGGCTGTGCTCCGGGTGGATGATGTGGAGGAAGGAGTAAGGATTGCCGGCGAGCTTTTCCTGGATCTGCCGGTCGGTGTAGGTGAGGAAACTGCGCGACGCCACCAGGTGCGCCTTATCGGGCGAGGGGCGCCAGGCTCGGAAGGGGCGGATCCGGATCATACGCCCACCTTGGCGTAGTGGTCGATGATGATCTGCGCGAGCTCGTCGCCGATGCGTCCCTGGGCTTCCGCAGTGGCGGCGCCGATGTGCGGGCTGAGGCTGATGTTCGGTTGGGCCAGCAAGTCGGCACGCGGCGTGGGCTCGTTCACGAACACGTCCAGCGCGGCGGCGCGCAACTTCCCGCTCTTCAATGCGGCCAGCAGCGCATCCTCGTCCACGCTGCCGCCGCGCGCGGCGTTCAGCAGCACGGCGCCGTCCTTCATCATGGCCAGTTGGTCGGCACCGATCAGCGGCCGGCCATCGGCTTGCGCAGGCACATGCAGGCTCACGGCATCGCTGCGTTCCAACAGCGCTTCCAGCGGTACGTGTTCGATGTTCACGCCCGTTACCTGGTGGCCGCCGCCCAGGGGGATCGCCAGCACGTGCGTTCCGCTGCGGCTGTCGTTCACGATCACGTTCATGCCCGCGCCGATCGCGTAGCGCGCGGTCCATTGGCCGATGCGCCCGAAGCCGATGATGCCGAGCGTCTTGCCGCGCACTTCCGTGCCCTTCTCGT
>CAZFAW010000114.1:3458-7523 GCA_964517015.1 uncultured Chryseobacterium sp. | reverse complement strand
GTGTTCCACATCATCCACAATGGCGGTCCCGAGAACATCAGTGACGAACAGGTGAAGGATGCCGTCCGCATCCTGAACAATGACTTCAACAAGTTGAACGACGATTGGGACAACGTGGTCAGTGAGTTCCTGCCCATCGTTGCCGATGTGGGGATCACGTTCCGACTGGCGCAGAAGGACCCCGACGGCAACTGCACCAGCGGCATCACCCGCACCCAGAGCGTATTGACCTACGATGGCACCCAGGACATGAAGGACCTGATCCAGTGGCCGCGCGACATGTACCTGAACGTTTGGGTGGCAGCGAGCGCCGACGGTGCGGCCGGCTACACCATGACCCCGGGTTCGGTCTCCTCTCCGTGGTCGGCCCCGGCCGACGGGATCGTGCTCCTGCACGACTACACGGGCAGCATCGGAACCAGTTCCTTGTACCACAGCCGCACCCTCACCCACGAAGTGGGCCACTGGATCAACCTGCGCCACTGCTGGGGCCCCACCAACGAACCCGGTCTTGCCGCCAACTGCGGCGAGAGCGACATGGTGTCCGATACGCCGCCCACCGAAGGTTGGACCTCCTGCTCCCTGGCCGGCGCCACCTGTGGCTCCTTCCTGGACAACGTGGAGAACTACATGGAGTACTCCTATTGCGGCAAGATGTTCACCAACGGGCAGAAGACACGCATGCTGGCCGCGTTGAACAGCGGTACCGCCGATCGGAACAACCTCTGGCAAACCAGCAACCTGGAAGCCACGGGTACCGCAGGGACCGATTGGCTGTGTGCGGCCGATTTCAACGCCGACCGCACCGTGGTGTGCGCCGGACAGCAGGTAGCGTTCAACGACATGAGCTACCATGGTGCCACGGAATGGACCTGGACCTTCGACGGTGGATCGCCCGCCGCGAGCGCGGATGAGAATCCCGTGGTGACCTACACCACCCCGGGGCAATATGCCGTGACCCTTGTGGCCGGGAACGGCGTGGACGACGTGACCTTGAGCCGCAGCGCCTACATCACGGTACTGCCCGCACCGGGTCTGCCCACCCCGTACAGCGAGAACTTCGATGCGGGAAGCACCCTTTCTGCCGAACAATGGTTCGTGAACGACCTGGACGGCGACGAGGCCTTCGAACTGGTGACCACCACGGGCTACAGCGGCACGCACAGCGTGCGGCTGCGCAACTACGGCAGCGAAGCCGGCGATCTGGACGAGCTCATCAGCGGTACGATCGACATGAGCGATGCGACGATCTGCACGTTGAGCTTCCGCTACGCTTTCGCGCGACGCGCGACGGACAACGATGACGTGCTGCGCGTGTACGCCAGTTCGGATTGCGGCCAGACGTGGAGCATGCGCAAGCAACTGAGCGCGGGCACCACCCTGCCCACGGTGCCGGACCAGACCGCGCAATTCACCCCGAACGATGCGTCGGATTGGGAATATGTCGAAGTGACCAACATCAACAGTCCGTTCTTCACCGAGGATTTCCGCTTCAAGTTCTGGTTCACCAACGGTGGCGGCAACAACCTTTACATCGACGACATCAACATCAACAGCCAGCCGGTGGGCATCGAGGAACTGACGGGCGCCAGCGGCCTTGCCGTGATCCCCAACCCCGCCGTGGACCAGGCCGAGTTGCTGTTGGACAACACGGGGAACACCAGCGTACGGATCGATCTGGTCGACGTGCTGGGCCGGACCATCGAGAACCTGCACCATGGCCCGATGGGTGCAGGCGAACAGCGCATCGCACTGCCCGTGGCCACCTTGGAGAGCGGTATGTACATGGTAGTCCTGGAACGTGACGGCGCGGTGCGGACCGTGCGGTTCACTGTGCGATGAGACCGCTTACGGCGCTGCTCCTGGCGTCGCTGCTGGGTTGCGGCCGCGCGAAGGAAGGGGTCAAGGACGCGATCAACAAAGGCGGCGAGATCGCCGGCCAAACCGCCGGTGAATTCATCAAAGGCGCCAAGGAAGGCGTGGAAGAGACCTTTGCCGTGCCCGTGGAACTCGGGGAACGGCCGAGGGACCTCGGGATCACCACCGGCCAGATCAGGGCCACTGCGGCACCCGATGGCGGCGAGCGAACGAACGTCCTGGAACTCTACCTCATCCACGCCAAGGAGGTGACGGATACCCTGCTGGCGAAGGCCTACGATGCCGATGGTCTGGAGATCGGCCGCGCGCGGTTGCCGCTCCACGCTGCAGCGAACAGCGCCGGCTGGTGCATCCTCACCTTCCCGGAACAGACCGATCTGGAAAGCAAGGGCAAAGTGGTGCTGGAGTGATCCGCCACCACCCCAGAAGGAAAAGCCCCGGTAACCTACCGGGGCTTCCAAGGGTTCGGTGGTCCGGTCTATTGCTCCTTGAACCCGAGCATGATCGCCACGCAACCGACATGCACCATGCCGTCGCTCGTGGTCTGGCCTGGCACCCAAACGTGCACTTTGAGCTGTTGCGTGCTTTCCACGCGCAGATCGAAGGAGTGCTTCGGATCGTCCGCGAAGCTCTCGAAGATGATCTTGTTGCTGGCATCGACCAGTTTCCAGTTCACCTCTCCGAGGATCGGGTGCGTGCAGATCAGGATGCGATAGTCCTGGCCGCTGTAGAAGGTGAGGTTCACCTCGGCCTCTTCGCCGGGGGCCAATTGGGCGGCACTGAAGGTCTCGTTGAACTTGTACGGCGCGAGCTCCGGCATGCACTTGTTCTTGGCGAAGCTGCGGCATTGCGCGCTTGCGCCGAGGGCAAGGAGTCCCGACATGGCTGCCGACAGGAGGATGCGTGCGGTGGTCATGGCGTGGCTCAGTTGATCCAGTTGTTACGGATGGCTGCTGCTTTCTCCCGGATGGCGCTCAGTTGGGCGTCGGTCAGGCTCGCGGGCGAACCGCCACCGCCGATCACGGTCAACCCGCCCTCCTGTTTCACAGCGGTGCCCGCCGTGCCAGCCGCCACCTCAGCGAAGAGCGCATCGATCGCCTTCATGTCCGCGATGGTGCCGGAAAGGGCGGCGTCGTTCTGGTCGTAGGTGCTCAACAGCTCGAGCAGATCGCCCAGGCTGAGCTTCTGTTCGGCGATGCGCTGGCGCAAGGCGGGCGAATCGTTGGCCTTGCTCACCTGTGTCGCTATATAGAGCCCCTCCATCCACCCGCCGGCGATCATGAGGGCGCTGATGTTGTCGCGGCCGTTGTCCTTCAGGTACGCGTCCACGTCCCAGTAGGTCTGGCTGATGATGTCGAGCAGTGAATCACGATCGTTGCGATTGGCCTCCATGCGCTCGATCGTGCTGTCGTTGAACGCATTGCTCACCCCCAGACGGTCGGCCAGTTTCTTCGCACAACTGGTGTAGAACATGCTCTCCTGGGTGTTGTTGAACACACTGGCATAGCTCAGATCGGCGCCGTAGATGCCCAGGTTGACCGCCTGCTTGCTGGCCGAGGTGTACTTGTCGACGTTCAGCACGTCGTTCAGGATGTCCTTGTCGTATTCCGCACCGGCGTCCTTCAGGAGGGTCGCCGTTTCCATGGGCGATGGGATGTTGTAGAAGATGCTCTTGGTCTTCTTCTGGCGCAGCGCGGCCTGAGCGGAATCGGCTGTCTGGGTGTCCAACTGGTCCTGCTTGGGCGCCTCGCCTCCGCATGCGGAGAGCAGCAGCATGGCCAGGACGTACGGGATCGGCTTTCGCATGTGTGGGGTCTCTAAGGAGAGAACGGCGTTAAAGATCCCTTTCACGCGGTGGCCGCGTCAGTGGGCCTCAAGCCAGTTTTTCCCCAAGCCCATGTCAACAACCAGCGGTACCTCAAGGGGCAACGCCCCCTCCATGAGCTCCTTCACCAGGGCCTGTAGCACGTCCTTCTCGGCGCGGTGCAAGTCGAACACCAGTTCGTCGTGCACGGTGAGCACCATGCGGCTGCGCAGGCCCTCTTCACGGATCCTCCGATGGATGTTGACCATGGCGATCTTGATGATGTCGGCCGCCGTGCCTTGCATGGGGGCGTTGATGGCGATCCGTTCGGCCTGTGCGGCCACGGTCTGGTTGGCGCTGTGGATGTCGGGCAGGTAGCGGCG
>CAZFAW010000114.1:0-3358 GCA_964517015.1 uncultured Chryseobacterium sp. | reverse complement strand
ATGTCCACGTTGAACACTTTCGACGCGGTGGCGGCGTGGATGTCGAGCCCTTTGTGGAACGCGGCCTGCAGGTTCTTATCGCCGCTCATGTGGGCGATCACGCGCAGTTCGATCTGGCTGTAGTCGGCGCTCAGCAACAGGTACTCGTCGCTGCGCGGTACGAAGGCCTTTCGGATCTCGCGCCCCTTCTCGGTGCGGATGGGGATGTTCTGCAAGTTGGGCTCGTCGCTGGCCAGGCGGCCTGTGGCCGCCACCGCCTGGCGGAAATTGGTATGGACGCGCCCTGTGACGGGGTTCACCTCCCGCGGAAGCGCATCGACATAGGTGCCCTTCAGCTTCTTCAATTGGCGGTATTCCAGGATGGCCTCCACGATGGGATGGGCGTGCTTCAACGTGCTCAGCACATCCTCGCTGGTGGTGTACTGGCCCGTGCGCGTCTTCTTCGCAGACTCGCTGATCCGCAGCTTTTCGAACAGGATCTCGCCCAGTTGCCGGGGCGAGTCGAGATTGAAACGCACCCCGGCCAGTTCCACGATCCGTTCATCGAGCGCGAGCAATTCCTGGTGCAGTTCCCCGCCGAACGCCTCCAGCACGCGCACATCGAGCGCGACACCCTCCCACTCCATGTCGGCCAGTACGCTGGTGAGCGGCATCTCGATCCCCAGGAAGAGCTGCTCCAGCTCGTTCTCCTTCAATCTGGGCAGGAACACCTGCTTCAGCTGCCAGGTGATGTCCGCATCCTCCGCGCTGTACTCTTTCACCGCCTGCAGATCGGCCTCGCGCATGGTGCGCAGGGGCTTGTTCTTCGGTCCGATCAAGGTTTCAATGCTCACCGGCCGGTACTTCAGGAAGGTCTCGGCGAGGAAATCCATGTTGTGCTTCAACTCGGGCTGCAGCAGGTAGTGGGCCACCATGGTATCGAACACGGGTCCCTTGATGTCCACGCCGTAGCGGCGCATCACCTTCATGTCGTACTTCAGGTTCTGCGCCACCTTTTCCTTCGTCGCGTCCTCCAACAACGGCTTGAAGATGCCCACCACCTTTCGGGCTTCGGCCGGGTCCTCGGGCACCACCACGTAGTGGCCGGTATGCTCCTTCCAGCTGAAGGCCATGCCCACGAGGTCCGCCGTATGCTCGTCCAGGCCGGTGGTCTCCGTATCGAAGCAGAACGCGGGTTGCTTCTTGAGCTGGGCCGCGAGCATGTACATGCCTTCGCTCGTGTCCACAAGATGGTACGTGTGCGCGGTGGTGGCGATGGTGGCGAAGTCGCTCAGTTCGACCTGGGCCTCCTCCGTGTCCGCTCCGGCACCGGAGAACAGGTCGCCCTGGGGTTGGGCCGCCTTCAATTTCCCCTCCTCCTCGCCCAGCACGCGCTTGCTCAACGTGGCGAATTCGAGCTCGCTGAACACCTCGAGCACCTTCTCCTTGTCGGGGGGATCGAGGTGGAGCGCCTCGTGGTCCAGTTCCACGGGTACATCGGTGATGATGGTAGCGAGGCGCTTGCTCATGCGCCCCTGTTCGGCGTGGGTACGTACGTTCTCCTGCTGCTTGCCCTTCAATTTATCGACGCCCTCGAGCACGCCCTCCAGGCTGCCGAACTCCTGCACCAGTTTCATGGCGGTCTTCTCGCCGATCCCGGGAATGCCGGGGATGTTGTCCACTGCATCGCCCATGAGGCCCAGGATGTCCTTCACCTGCTCGGGCGACCGCAACCCGCCCCACCGCTCGCACACCTCCTTGGGGCCCATGATCTCGGGCTGCCCACCGCCCTTCCCGGGCTTGTAGATCATGATCCGGTCGGATACGAGCTGCCCGAAATCCTTATCGGGCGTGACCATGAAGGTGACATAGCCCTCGGCTTCGGCTTTTTTGGCCAGGGTGCCGATCACATCGTCGGCCTCGAAGCCATCGCTTTCGATCACGGGGATGTTGAAGGCCTCGATGATGCGGCGGATGTAGGGCACGTTGCTCCGGATGTCGTCGGGCATTTCCTGCCGGTTGGCCTTGTATTCGGAATGCTCGGCCTCGCGGGCTGCAGCGCCCGCATCGAAGACCACGGCGATGTGGGAGGGTTTTTCCCGGTTGATCAGGTCCAGCAGCGTGGTGGTGAACCCGAACGCGGCACTGGTGTTGAAGCGCTTGCTGTTCACCCGTGGTGCACGGATGAAGCTGAAGTAGGCCCGGTAGATCAGCGCGTAGGCATCGAGCAGGAAGAGCCGCTTGTCGGTTCCGTTCTCGGACATGGTGGAAAGCTACGTGCGAAGTACGGCTTCAGCGTTCCTTCCACACGACCTCGGTCACGGTCTGGCCCACGGCCTTGAGCGTGGCCGCATCGATCACGTCCAGGTCGTCGTTGTGCGTGTGCCAGCTCGGGTGGAACGCCTGGGTGCCTTCGTTGAATTCGATGATGTCGATGGTGGGGATCCCGCGTCCCTGGTAGACCCACACGTGATCGTCGATGCCCACGAAGTACTTCACGTCGTTCACGAATCGATCGCCGTACCCTATGGAGGATGCTGTTTTCCAGACCTTGTTCAACACGCCGCCTGCGAACTGGTACCCGTTCGCTTCCTTCACGAACCGTGCATCGCGCGCACCGCACATGTCCAGCAGGATCCCGAACCGTGCGGTGTAGTCGGGCACATGCGGGTTCCTGGCCCAGTATTGCGCGCCGAGGCACCAGGTGTCCGTGGTCTCGTTCAGGGTCATGCCCCCGCTGGGTTGGCCGAAATCCTCCACATCGGTGAAGAAGAGGTCCAGCCCGATGGTGGCGGGGTGTTGTCCCGCCTGCCGTGCGATCTCGAGCAAGATGCCCACGCCGCTCGCGCCGTCGTTCGCACCGGGGATCGGTTCGGCCGTGCGTGCGGGATCCTTGTCCTTGTCGGCGAAGGGCCGTGTGTCGTAGTGCGCCAGCAACAGCGCGCGATCCTTCTTCGTGGATCCGAAAACGGCGATGATGTTCCGCAACGGCACCTTCTGGCCCGTGAACACGGTAACGGTGCCGGTCTGTTGGATCACGGTATCGGCGCCGAAGCGTTCCAGGCAGGCCACCATCCAATCGGCGCAGGCCTTGTGCGCGGGGCTACCGGGCACGCGTGGCCCGAAGTCCACCTGTCGCTTCACGAAGGCATACGCGCTGTCGGCGTCGAAGACCGGCGCAGGGGGCAGCGCGGGCGGGGGCTTCACCTGCGTGTCGCTGTCGTGCGTCTTGTCCGGTGTGCACGATTTGAACAGGATGGCACCGCACAGGATCGCGACCATGCTCAGCGCCATCCAGCGCACCAGGCCCTTGCGGTGCCTCAGTTCAGGTCCCATGTGGTGCCGTCCTTTGTGTCCTTGAGCACCACGCCTGCGGCCG
>CAZFAW010000113.1:3402-7562 GCA_964517015.1 uncultured Chryseobacterium sp. | reverse complement strand
CAAGGAGGTGGATTCCGTGCAACGCATCAGCGCAGCGGACTTCGCCGCACGCTACACCCTGGAGCCCCTGGTGATCGACGTGCGCAAGAAGAGCGAATACGAGAGCGAGCACGTGGTGGGCGCCGTCAACATCCCCCTGAACGTGCTGAACCAGCACCTCGCCGGGATCCCCAAGGACAAGCCCTTCATCCTGCATTGCGCCGGCGGCTACCGCAGCATGATCGCCGCCTCGATGCTGAAGCAGCGCGGATGGGAGAACTTCGTTGATGTAGCGGAGGGCTACGCAGGCATCCGCAAGACCGGCGTGCCGCACACGGCTTATGTGCAACCGACGACGATGCTATAGCTCTTGGGACCCTGAACGTGAAGTGCGGCTCGCAAGCCGCCCTTCACGTTGAACGACGTCGTTGATCACCCTTCGCTGCACATCTTGCTCGGATCCACCCACTGATCGAACTGCTCGCTCGTCACATGACCCAGCGCGAGAGCCGCGGCCTTCAGGGTGGTGCCCTCCTTGTGCGCCTTCTTGGCGATCTCCGCGGCCTTGTAGTAGCCGATGTGCGGATTGAGACTGGTCACGAGCATGAGCGAGTTCTCCAGGTGCCGTTGGATCACGGCCTTGTTGGGTTCGATGCCCTCCGCGCATTTATCGTTGAAGCTCACACAGGCATCGCCCAGCAGGCGTGCGCTCTGCAGCACGTTCGCCGCGATCAACGGCTTGAACACGTTCAGTTCGAAGTGCCCTTGCATGCCGCCCACGCTCGTGGCCACATCGTTGCCGATCACCTGCGCGCACACCATGGTCAAGGCCTCGGGTTGGGTGGGGTTCACCTTGCCGGGCATGATCGATGAACCCGGCTCGTTGTCGGGGATGATCAGCTCGCCGATGCCGCTGCGCGGACCGCTGCTCAGGATGCGGATGTCGTTCGCGATCTTCATCAATGAAACGGCGAGGCGCTTCAATGCACCGCTCAGTTCCACCATGGCATCGTGGGCGGCCAATGCCTCGAACTTGTTCGGGGCGCTGGTGAAGGGCAGGCCGGTGAGCTTCGCGATCTGGGCGGCGACCTTCACTGCGTAGCCCTTCGGCGCGTTCAGACCGGTGCCGACTGCCGTGCCACCCAGCGCAAGCTCGCGCACCATTTCCAGGGCGTTGTTCACAGCGCGCAAGCCGTTGTCGAGCTGCTGTACATATCCGCTGAATTCCTGGCCGAGGGTGAGCGGCGTGGCGTCCATGAAGTGCGTGCGACCGGTCTTCACGATGGCCTCGAACGCCTTGCTCTTTTTCGCCAGCGTGTCGCGCAGCTTCCTCACCCCGGGAACGGTCACCTCCACCGTCAGCTTGTACGCCGCGATGTGCATGGCCGTGGGATAGGTGTCGTTGCTGCTCTGGCTCTTGTTCACATCGTCGTTCGGGTTGAGCACCTTCTGCTCGTCGGTGAGCGCGCCTCCTTGCAGCACGTGCGCGCGGTAGGCCACCACCTCGTTCACGTTCATGTTGCTCTGCGTACCGCTGCCGGTCTGCCAGATCACCAATGGGAACTGGTCGTCGAGGGCGCCCGTCAGGATCTCGTCGCACACACGGCCGATGAGCTCGCACTTCTCCTGCGGCAGTTTGCCGAGCTCGAGGTTGGTAAGGGCGGCGGCCTTCTTCAAGTAGGCGAAGGCGTGCACGATTTCGCGCGGCATGCTGGCCGGCGGGCCGATCCTGAAATTATTCCGGCTGCGCTCGGTCTGCGCGCCCCAGTACTTGTCGGCGGGCACCTTCACCTCGCCCATCGTGTCCTTCTCGATCCGGTATTCCATTGACAGTTGTCGGTTGTCAGTTGTCAGTTGTCAGTGGGATCGTACAGTTCCCGCGCGCGGCCCGCACGACGAACAACGGTCAACTGACATCGGGCGACGGTCATCACACCTTTTGTGATTGACCGTGCTGCATCAGATACGCCTTCAGGAACTCGTCGATCTGCCCGTTCAGCACGTCGTCCACGCTGCTGGTCTCGTGCTCGGTGCGCACGTCCTTCACCAGCTTGTAGGGCTGCAGCACGTAGTTGCGGATCTGGCTCCCCCACTCGATCTTCTTCTTGCCCGCCTCGATCTCGCTGCGCTTGCTGCGGCGCTTCTCCAGTTCGGCCTCGTACAGCTGGCTCTTGAGCAGCTGCAGCGCCTTGTTCTTGTTCTCCAGCTGGCTGCGCGTCTCGGTGTTCTCGATGATGATGCCGGTGGGCGCGTGGCGCAGGCGCACGCCGGTCTCCACCTTGTTCACGTTCTGCCCGCCGGCGCCGCCGCTGCGGAAGGTGTCCCAGGTGATGTCCGCCGGGTTGATGTCGATCTCGATGCTCTCGTCCACCAGCGGGTACACGTACACGCTCACGAAGCTCGTGTGCCGCCGCGCGTTGCTGTCGAAGGGGCTGATGCGCACCAGGCGGTGCACACCGTTCTCGCCCTTGAGCATGCCGAAGGCGAACTCGCCGTCCACCTCCATGGTGGCCTGCTTGATGCCCGCCACATCGCCGTCCTGGTAATCGAGCACGCGCACCTTGTAGCCGTTCTTCTCGGCCCACATGCGGTACATGCGCAGGAGCATCAGGGCCCAGTCGCAGCTTTCGGTGCCGCCCGCGCCACTGGTGATCTGCACCACCGCACTGAGCGGGTCCTCCTCTGCGCTCAGCATGTTCTTGAACTCGAGCTCCTCCAGCACATGCGCCGCCTTGGTGTGCTGGTTCTCCAGCTCCTCCTCGCTCACTTCCCTGGCCTTGAAGAACTCGAGCATCACCCCCACGTCGTCCACTTCGCGCTTCACCTCGTTGAAGAGCTCCACCCAGCGTTTCAGGTCCTTGATCTTCTTCATGGTGGCCTGCGCCTTCTTCTGGTCGTTCCAGAACGAGGGATCGTGCGTGTACTTCTCCTCCTCCTGCACCAGGCCGATCTTGCCGTCGATGTCCAGATAGCCTTTCAGCGCCGCGAGGCGCTGTTGCAATTCGTCGTATTGGTATTGGGTGACCATGAAGCGGGCGCGAAAGTACGCGTCACCTGTTCAGGGCTTCCTCGACCAGGTCCTCCTCGAACCCACGACCGATCAGAAGGGCCCGAAGGCCTTCGACCCGGTCCCGTCGGGCCACGAGCTTCGCAAGGGCGGACGCGTATTCCTCGGGATCGATCGCGGCCAGCCCCGCGCCGATGTCCGCTTCGCTCAGGCCTTTCTGGTCGAGGGCGGCCCGGATCTTCTCGCGCCCCCAGCCGTTCTGCCGCAGTTTGCTCACGGCGAAGTGGCCGGCGAAACGGCGTTCGTTCAGGAAGCCCTCGTGCTCAAGCCGGTCCAGCAGTCGATCGGCCTCGGCACCGTCCAGGCCCCAGCCCGCCAGTTTCAGCAGCAGTTCGGACCGGCAGCGTTCCTGTTTCGCGCAAAGCGCGCGCAATTTGACCAAGGCGTTCCCGGTGCTCACCACGTTCGCGAAGATCGCGCGGGGATCACAATGGGATCTCGTGGCCCTCGCTGTCCTCGACGGCGTACTGGAGGTATTGCATCGATCCCTCCGGAACCACCTTCACGCTCTTCTTCCACCGCCAGAACCATTTGTGCTGGATGCTCCAGAGGCCCTTGGTGAGGTAGGCGGCCACGAAGGGATGCACCTTGAGGGATAGGCCGCTCATGCCCTTCTCGCCGTGCAGGTAGTGCAGGGCGTTCTCGATCTCGTCGATGATCAGCACGGGGGCCTGGACCTCGCCGGTACCGCCGCAGGTGGGGCAGTTCTCGGTGGTGTCGATCTCCGTTTCGGGCCGCACGCGCTGCCGCGTCATCTCGATCACGCCGAAGCGGCTGGGTGGAAGGATGTGGTGTTTGGCCTTGTCGTCCTCCATCGCATCCTTCAACGCTTTCTGGAGCGTGCGCCGGTTCTCCGGTTCGTACAGGTCGATGAAGTCGATGCAGATGATACCGCCCATGTCGCGCAGGCGCAGCAGGCGTGCGATCTCGCGCGCGGCCTCCAGGTTGGTCTGCAACGCGTTGTGCTCCTGATCGTGCTGCCCGCCTTTGCGCCCGCCGCTGTTCACGTCGATCACATGCATGGCCTCGGTCTTCTCGACCACCAGATAGGCCCCGCTGGGCAGCACCACCTTTTTCCCGAAGGCCTGCTTGATCTGCTTGTTGACGTTGAAGG
>CAZFAW010000113.1:0-3302 GCA_964517015.1 uncultured Chryseobacterium sp. | reverse complement strand
GGCAGCACCACCTTTTTCCCGAAGGCCTGCTTGATCTGCTTGTTGACGTTGAAGGCGTCGAAGATGTCGAGCTTGCCCTTGTAAAGCTTCACGATGCCCTTCTTCTCCGGCGCGATCTTCTCCAGGGTCTGCGTGATCTCCTCTGCCAGCAGTTCGCTGTCCACGTGTATGCCGGTGAAGTCCTTGTTCAGCACATCGCGCAGCACGGCGCTGGTGCGGTCGATCTCGCCCAGCACGCGCTTGGGCGGCAGGGCGTTGCGCAGGTTGTGGAAGAGCACGTCCCAACGCTGCATGAGGGTCTTCAGGTCGGCCTCCAGTTCGGCCTCCTTCTTCCCCTCGGCATTTGTGCGGATGATGAGCCCGAAGTTCTGCGGCTTCACGGCCTGCATCAATTTCTTGAGCCGGTCGCGCTCGGTCTCGTCGGTGATGCGCGCGCTGATGCTGACCTTGTTGATGAACGGGACAAGGACCATGTAGCGCCCGGCCAGGGTGACCTCGGCCGTGAGGCGCGGGCCCTTGGTGCTGATCGGTTCCTTGGCGATCTGGACCAGGATGCTCTGGCTGGCGCTGATCACCTCGTTGATCTTGCCGTCCTTGTTGATGTCGGGGTCCATTTTCCAGCCCTTGAGCAGCGGGTCCTGGATGCTGCCGCTCACGGCGCCCTTGGCGTACTTGTAGCTGTTGCGGTACTGCGGGCCCAGGTCGTAGTAGTGCAGGAAGGCGTCCTTCTCGTGGCCCACGTCGACGAAGGCGGCGTTCAGCCCGGGCGCCACCTTTCGCACCCGCGCCAGGTACACATCGCCCACGGTGAAGCCGCGCTCGGTCTTCTCGCGATGGAGTTCCGAGAGCAACTTGTCCTTCAGCAAGGCGAGGGAGACCTCGCCTCCGCTGGACCGTATGACCAGATCGACGTTCACGTGAAGAGGATGGGGCCCGCCCTGCGGTCGCGCGCAGGAGCGCCCGCGCGGGCCCACGGACGGGCATGCCGTCGTGGCCCGCGCGGAAGGCGCCGTTTACCGGTTCTTCTTCTTGTGACGGTTCTTGCGCAGACGCTTCTTGCGTTTGTGCGTGGCCATCTTATGGCGCTTCCGCTTCTTACCGCTGGGCATTGGAAAGTTGTTTGAGTTGAAGGAGGAGACTGTCCACCGTATGGACCAGCTCGGGTTCGTTCACAAGGGTCCTGTACTTCTCGTAGGCGGCGATCGCTTGCGGCACGCTATCGAGCGTGCTGTAGGCGCGGCCCAGGTACCCGTAAGCATCGGGATGCCCCGTGGTGTCCAGTTCCACCACCTTGCGGAAGCGCTCCATGGCCTTGTCGTATTGGCCGGTTTGCCAACTGAAGAGGCCAAGGTGCCATTGAGCCTCCACGTTGCCCGGTTCGCGGGTGGCCAGATCGCGCAACTTCAGGATCGTTTGCATGGGCGGGGCGCCACCGTTCAGTTCGGCGAGGATGGCGGCCACTTTCGGGTCGCTGCTCAGGGCCTCGGCGTTGGCGGGATCCATTTTGGCGGCGGCGGCCTTCGCTGCGTTCGCTTCGGCGGCACCGGCCGGCGTGCGCGGGGCCGTGAGCAGCAGGGCCGTGACCGCCACGGCACCACCGAGCATGAACCACTGCGAACGCTGGAAGGTCATTGCGGCTTGGTGCGGTTCTTCACCTTCTCCACCAGCAGTTCCGACGGTTTGAACACCGGGGCATCGTGCGCGGGAATGATCACCGGCAGGTTCTTGCTCAACAGGCGGCCCGTCTTCTGCTTGCGGTGCTTCAACATGAAACTGCCGAAGCCCCTCAGGTGCACGTCTTCCCCGCGCAGCAGGCTGTTCCTCACTTCTTCCATGAAGGCCTCGATGGTCACTTCCACCGCTTCGTGCTCAACGCCAGTGCGGCGCGCGATCACTCGTACCAGATCCGACTTGGTCATGCTAACCGTTTCTTTTCGTTCCGTTCTCCCTGGAAAACAGGAGGTCCCGGGATTGCGGCCGCGAATATAGACGTTCCACCCGGGCCGCTCCAGCATCTTTGCCCTTGTATGTCAAGCCGTTCATGGTTCAGCCGCGCCGTGGTGGCCTGGTACGATGAGGGGCATCGCGACCTTCCCTGGCGCGCCACCCGCGATCCGTACCGGATCTGGCTCAGCGAGGTGATCCTGCAACAAACCCGGGTGGACCAGGGCCTGCCGTACTACCGCCGGTTCGTGGCCCGATACCCCACGGTGGGGCAGCTGGCGGCGGCGAGCGAAGAGCAGGTACTGAAGCTCTGGCAGGGCCTGGGCTACTACAGCCGAGGGCGCAACCTGCTGGCAGCCGCACAACAGGTGGTCCGCGCACACGGCGGCTCCTTCCCCGACCGCCATGGCGCGCTCCTCGCGTTGAAAGGTGTGGGCGACTACACCGCCGCGGCCATCGCCTCCATCGCCTTCGGCGAGGCCGTTCCCGTGGTGGACGGCAACGTGTACCGTGTGCTGGGCCGGGTATTCGGTATCGCCACCCCGATCGACAGCACCCTCGGGCGGAAGGAGTTCCGTGCGCTGGCCGCGACGCTCGTCGATCCGGAACGGCCCGGCGACCACAACCAGGCGGTCATGGAATTGGGTGCCACCGTGTGCACGCCGAAAGGGCCCGCATGCGATCGTTGCCCGGTATCGCGGCGGTGCGTGGCCCGCAAGGAAGACCGGATCGACCTTCTTCCGGTCAAAGGAAGGCGCACCCCGCCACGGCACCGCCATTTCAACTACCTGTGGATCGAACGCGACGAGGGCTTGCTCTTCGCCCGCCGTGGCGCGGGCGACATCTGGCAGGGCCTGCATGAAATGCCGTTGATCGCCTCCGACACGGCACTGGGCGCACGCGCCTTGAAGGCGCGTGCCGGGACGCGCGCGCTCGTGCGGCTGGCCGGCCCGATCGACCATCAGCTTTCGCACCAGCGCATCACCGCCACGCTGTGGAAGGCGGCGCCAGGCACGGCCGCCGGCGTGCCCGGCGCGTGGACCGCCGTTCCCCGTGACCGGGTGCACGAACTGCCCCTGCACCGCCTCATGGAAAAACTGCTGGACGGTCTGCTCTGATGGGCCGATTACCTTCGGCGTCCCAATCCGTGCGACCATGGCAGGCGTGAACAAAGTGATCCTGATCGGCAACCTCGGCGCCGACCCCGAAGTGCGGCATCTGCAGAACGGTGCCAGCGTGGCCAATTTCCGCATGGCCACCACCGAGAGCTACCGCGTGAAAGTGCCGGGCCCGAACGGACAGGACAATTGGGAGAGCCGTGAACAGACCGAGTGGCACAACATCGTGGCGTGGCGCGG
>CAZFAW010000112.1:0-7720 GCA_964517015.1 uncultured Chryseobacterium sp. | reverse complement strand
TTTTCTACCTTCGCCGCATGTCCGTTGCATTGACCCGGAGCGAGGAGGACCACCTGAAGGCCGTGTTCCACCTGGAGGGCAGCGGGGAGAGCGCCTTCACCACCGCGATCGCCGAACGGCTGAACACCAAGGCCAGCAGCGTGACGAGCATGGTGCTGAAGCTCGCAGAGAAGGGCCTGCTCACGCACCGTCCCTACCGCGGGGTGAACTTGACGCGGAAGGGACGTGCGCTGGCGGTGGCACTGGTCCGCAAGCACCGGTTGTGGGAGACCTTCCTGGTGGAACGCCTCGGCTTCGGTTGGGAAGAGGTGCACGAGGTGGCCGAGCAGCTCGAACACATCCACAGCATCAAGCTGATCGACCGGTTGGACGCCTACCTCGCGCATCCTTCAACCGACCCGCACGGCGAACCGATCCCGGACAAGGAGGGACGGGTGAAGGCACGAGAGTGGAAGCGCCTTTCCGAACTGAAGAGCGGCTCCAGCGGCCGCGTGACCGCGGTGAACGATCGCAGTGCCGCGTTCCTGGACTACCTGAACCGCCAGCGCATCGGCATCGGCACGCGGCTCCGCGTGGTGGAGCGCAACTCGCACGACGGCACGCTCGCGGTGTCCACACCCGACCAGCGCACGGTCCTGTTCGGCAGCGATGCCTCCAACAACATCCTGATCGACGCATGAGGAACGATGACCGATCGTTGAGCGAAGTGCACGCATCCGTGCCCGTATCGGCCCTGCGGGGCGGCTGGCGCAAGCTGCTGGCCTTCGCCGGCCCGGCCTACCTGGTGAGCGTGGGGTACATGGACCCGGGGAACTGGGCCACGGACATCGCCGGTGGTTCGCGTTTCGGGTACCAGTTGCTCTGGGTGCTGCTCATGAGCAACCTGATGGCCCTGCTGTTGCAAAGCCTGAGCGCGCGGCTCGGGATCGTGCGCGGCCTGGATCTCGCGCAAGCCTCCAGGCACACGTATCCGCGTTCCGTCAACATACCGCTCTACGTGTTCGCTGAGGTGGCCATCGCCGCCTGCGACCTGGCGGAAGTGATCGGCATGGCGATCGGCCTGCAACTTCTCTTCGGCATTCCCGTGCTCTACGGGGTGCTGATCACGGCGCTGGATGCGCTGATCATCCTGTTCCTCATGCAGCGGGGCGTGCGGGTGTTGGAAGCGTTCATCATTTCCATCGTGGCCGTGATCGGCATGGCCTTCCTGGCGGAGATCCTGATCGTGGGACCGGAGATGGGCGAAGTGGTCCGCGGTCTGGTCCCCTCGTCCCTCTCGGGCGATGCGCTCTACATCGCCATCGGGATCATCGGTGCCACGGTGATGCCGCACAACCTCTACCTGCACAGCGCCCTGGTGCAGACGCGGCGGATCGAAAGATCGCCCTCGGGGATCCGCGAAGCCTTGCGCTTCAATTTCATCGATACCGGGATCGCCTTGAACATCGCGTTCCTGGTGAACGCGGCGATCCTCGTGCTGGCGTCCGCCGCCTTCCACAGCAAAGGGTTCCAGAACGTGGCCGAGATCCAGGATGCGCACACCCTGCTCAAGGACCTCTTCGGCGACCTTGCGCCCACCCTTTTCGCGATCGCCCTGATCGGCAGCGGCCAGAGCTCCACGATCACCGGTACACTGGCCGGGCAGATCGTGATGGAAGGTTACCTGGACCTGCGCATCCGCCCGTGGCTGCGCCGCTTGCTCACGCGCATGATCGCCATCGTTCCCGCGGTGGTCTGCATCCTCGTCTACGGCGAGGGCGTGCTCGGCGAACTGCTGGTGTTGAGCCAGGTGATCCTCAGCCTGCAACTGGGCTTCGCCGTGATCCCGTTGATCCACTTCAACAGCGACCGCGCCGCCATGAAAGAGCACGCGATCCCCGGTTGGATGCGCGTGCTGGCGTGGTGTTGTGCGTTGGTGATCGTGGGGTTGAACGCGCGCCTGGTGGTCCAGGAACTGAGCGGCTGGCTGGCTTCAGGCGGGGGCTCGGTCCCGTGGATCGCGTACCTGGTGGTGGCGGTGGCCCTGATGGCCGCCCTGTTACTGATCTATGTGATCGTGGCGCCTTTCATGCGACGCGCCATGGCGGGAACGGCCCACGCCCCGCACGGTGCCGCGATGGCGCTTGACCTGGCTCAGGCCGATCGCAGCCTGGCCTCCGAAGCGCGCCGGGTGGCGGTCACGGTCGATTTCTCGCGGGTCGATGGGCCCACCATCCGCTACGCCCTTTCCATGGGAGGTCCGCGCGCGATCTACCACATCATCCATGTGAACGAAAGCGCCGTGGCGCGCTACCTGGGTAAATGGGGCGTGGACCGTGAAGCGCGCTCGGACGCCGAGAACATCAAGATCTACGTGGACCAGTTGCGATCGAAGGGGTACACCGCCTTCGGCCACATGGGCAACGGGCATGCGACACGCGTGATCCCTGAACTGGTGGACGCCTGCCAGGCGGAACTGCTGGTAATGGGCGCCCATGGACATCGTGGGCTGAAGGACCTGCTGCTGGGCGCCACCGTGGATACCGTGCGGCACCGGGTGCGGATCCCCGTGCTGGTGGTGCGCTGATCGTTCGGGCGAGAGAGCGACCTTCGCGCCGATGGCCGCCGAGACCACCGAAGCGAAGAACCGACGCGCCGCGTTCGAATACCACCTGCTCGATCGCTTCGAATGCGGCATGGTGCTCATGGGGTCGGAGATCAAGAGCATACGCTCGGGCGGTGCGGCGATCACCGATGCGTTCTGCACCTTCCTCGGCCAGCACCTTGTGGTGCGCAACATGCGCATCGCGCCCTGGGGCACCAGCATCCATTTCGTGCACGAACCCGCTCGCGACCGGATGTTGCTGCTGCACCGCTCCGAACTGCGCAAGCTGCGGAAGGTGATCAAGGACCAGGGCGTCACCATCGTCCCCTTGCGGGTGTTCATCAACGAAAAGGGGTACGCCAAACTGGAGATCGCGGTGGCGAAGGGCAAGAAGCTCCACGACAAACGCGCCAGCATCAAGGAGCGCGAGGCCAGGCGTGAAATGGACCGCGAAGCCTGAACCATGCATTGGCGAGAACGCCTGCGTGCGGCGACCACCAACCCACTGCCCGGCTCCGCAGCGGATCAAGGGATCCTGGTCGCATTGCTGATCGTGGCCGCCACAATGCGCATGTGGGACCTACCGCAGCTCCCCTACATGCACGATGAGATCAGTGCGCTGTTGCGGCTCCATCCCACCCTGCGTGGAACGATCCAACACGGCGTGATCGAACTGGACACGCACCCGCCCGGCGTGCAGATCTTCGAATGGGCCTGGACGCGCTTGTTCGGCATGTCGGAACCCCTGGTGAAACTGCCGTTCATGTGCATGTCCGTCGCATCGATCCTGCTGTTCTACCGCTTCGCCGGTGCATGGATCGGTGCCACGACCGCCCTGATCGCGGCGGCGTTCATGGCCACACTTCAGTACTTCGTGCTGTACGGCCAGATCGCACGGCCCTATGCCTTCGGTCTGTTCACAACTGCGCTCCTGGCCGATCAGTTGACCCGGACCATCGCCCACGGTCGCACGGCGAACCTGGCTGGAAGCGCCCTCGCGGCGCTGCTATGCATGTACGCTCATCATTTCGCACTGATGCAGGCCGTATTGATGGGCGGTACCGGCCTGCTTTGCGTGGAACCCACCCTGCGCAAACGCTACATGATCGCCATGGGCCTGGTGCTCCTGCTGTACCTGCCCAACGTGCCGATCCTCTTGCACCAGTTCGCACAAGGCGGGCTGGGTGGCTGGCTCCAGCCACCGGACCGCCATTGGATCGGCGACTACGGTTGGTGGATCGTGCACTGCTCCCCGGTGCTGGCGGCGGGGGCCCTGGCCCTTGTGGCGTGGTCGCTGCACGACCGCATCCGGATCCCCCGTGCACGCGGACCGATCATGCTCCTGTTGCTCGCCTGGGGGGTGGTGCCCTTGATCGCAGGTTTCGCGTACTCGGTCTGGCGGGCACCGGTGCTCCAGTATTCCACGCTCCTGTTCTCCTTCCCGTTCGTTCTCCTGCTGGCGCTTTCCGGGATCCGTGACCTTCCATGGCGCGCCACCGCGATGGTCTGTGCGCTGATCGCCTCGGTGAGCGGATACACCCTCGTCACGGTTCGCCAGCACTATGCACTGCTGTATCGATCCAAGTACGAGGCTTTCGTGCGCGGAGGCATGGAGGCATTGCGCGAGCACGGCGATCGCGCGCTCGTGCTCTTGGATGCACCGGATGAGATGATCCGCTTCTATCTGGACCATTGGGGCATCGACCCTTCGAAGTTCCCCTACGTGCAGGTACGCGATGCCGCCGGCATGTCGGTGCTCCGCCAACTCGCGAACGACACCGTGCATGATCGGGTGTTCGTCGGCGCATCCAGCGGCGCCCAGGCCGAGGACATGGTGCGTGCCGCCATCCGTTTCCCCCGCCTGGTGGAACGCAAGGATCACTTCGAAGGCCAAACCGTTCTTCTGGCTCGAGCGCCCGATGATCGGCTCGGCGATGCCACGGTTGTGAGCACCGCCCGACCCGGTTCCATCGGGCCGGGATGGCGGATCTCCGCCGAACTGCCCGTGGTCCTGGACACTACCTCGCAGCTGCATCTGTGGGACCATGCCGGGCGCGAGTTCGGGATCGAATTCAACGGACGCACCGACACGCTGCTCGCCAACAGCATGGACCAGGTGGTGATCGTGGCACGCGTGCGCTGCACCGATCCGAACCGCGTGCACCTGATCGCCGAATTGGGACGGGAGGATCGCACCGTGTTCTACCGCGGCGATGATCTTGCTCCGGGCGAGGGGCTCCTGGTGGTCGCCGTTTCACCGGCGGATGCAGCGCAACGCGAGCACCCGTTGGCGCTCAAGGCGTACCTCTGGAACGAACGCAGAACGCCGCTGCAGGTCCTCGACGTGCGCATCGCGATACGCCCGGGCGATCCCGTGCAGCATGCACTGTATGGCCCCCTGCGTGGCCCCTGGCGCTACCGCTGAAAAGCAGAAGGGCCCGGAACGGGCCCCTCCGCAGGATCGATCGGAATGGATCAGAGCTTGAAGGTCAGGCCCACGCCAAGGGTCTCCTTGAATTGGGTGCCGGGCCCCGTGTAGGGCACGCCTTCGCTGTCCTTCTTCACCACCAATACGTCGTCGTCGTAGATCAGCAAGGTGTTGAGCGAAACGCCGAGCCAGGTGTTCACCTTCAGGGTCCACAAGGTCTCCCAGATCACATCGATGTTCTGCGGGTTCTTGAGGTAATTGGAGTACAGTTCCATGCGGGTGAGGAAGGTGAAGTTCGGTGCAAGGTCCCGGGTGTACTGGGCGCGGGCGTATGCGCCCAGTTCGAAACGCGTGGTCTTACCGTGCGCGATCAGCTCGCCGGTGGTCAGGTCGTATTCCGCCTTGTCCACGCCGAAGGCGCCGGCATCGGCCAGGGTCTCGTCGTTCACAAAGGTGATCCGTGCTGCCAGGGGGGAAATGAACGCGGAGAAGTGATCGCTGGGCTTGTAGTCGAAACCGAGGGCCATGGTGAGGTAGGCCGGAGCGAACAGGTTGGAGATCCGCGATCCCGTGGTGCCGTCGAAGCCCTCGGTGAACTGCGTCTTGAAGTCGGCCAATGCGGCGAAGTACCACGGTTTCTTCAGCTCATAGCCCCATTTGCTGGTCAATTGCAGGCGATCATCGGTCTTCACGGGATCCTGGCCGTCCTGGCTCAGGCCGCCGAACGCTGCGGAGATCGAATTGTCCCACACGAAGCGGCCCTTGTGCTTGTTCGCGAACCCATTGAACAAGGCGATGCCCCCGACACTGCTGAAACCGCCGGCCGCCCAGTTCGTAAGGCTGACCTGGGTGAAATTGATGTTCAAGGTGGCGCTGCGGGTCCACACTTTGCCCGTGGTATCGGCGGCGGAGAACCCGGAGGTGGTGGCGTTGCTGGCTTGCTTCAATGCTTCGTCCTGCGCAGGGACGGTGGCTGCGAGGCCAAAGAGCGTGAACGTGAAGGCGATGGTGCGCAGAGGAGAGCGGGACATGTTCGGGTTATTGGTTGAGATGGACCTTGTGTTCGGAAATGGGCGCCTGGATGCCCGCCGCCAGGAGCGCGGCACCGCCGTTCTCCAAGGTGGCGAAGTAGACATCCCAGTAGTGGGCGGGATCGCAATAGGGACGCACCGCGAGTTCCACGCCTTCAACAAGCTGCTTGTTCATGGTGACACTGGGCGCCGGATCGCGCAGCACCTTGGGATCGGCCTGCATTACGCCCAGCAGTACTTCGCGTGCGCGTGCCACATCGGTGTTGCGTTCGATCGCCAGCACGCAATCCACACGGATCCTGCCCTCTGCGGTGTAATTGGTGATGATCCCGTTGGCTGCGGCACCGTTCGGTACGATCACGGTCTTGCTCTCCGGGGTCAACAGTACCGTGGTGAAGATCTGGATCTCCTTCACCGTGCCCAGCACGCCCTGCATCTCGACCAGATCGCCCACTTTGAACGGCTTGAACAGCAGCACGAGCACGCCACCGGCGAAGTTGGCCAGGGTGCCTTGCAATGCCAGGCCTACGGCAAGGCCTGCGGCGCCGATCACCGCTACGAAGCTGGTGGTGGCCACCCCGAGCATCTGGATCACGCTGATGAAGAGCAGGATCTTCAGCCCCCAACCCACCAGGCTCCCGAGGAACCGTTGCAGGGTGGGATCCACTTCGCGGTTGTCGAGCCCCTTGCGCAACACGCGCGTGGCCATGTTGATCAGGCGCAGGCCGACCCATAGCACCAACAAGGAGAGGGCTACGCGCGGCAGGTAGCCCAGGATCATCTTCCCTGCTCCCTCCAACCAGTCCAGAATGCGTTGTGCGTCCATTCGTCGCGCGAATTTCGTTCGTTATTCGATGTGGTCCGTAGTCGATGCGCCACCCGCGTCCAACACCTCCACCCGTTCACTGACCAGGTAGCGGGCCGGCAGCATCACTACACGATCCTTCGTGCGGATCACCACATTGATGCTGTCGATCCGTTCGATCACACCTTCGTCCGTGCCGATCCGGATGTGCATGCCCGGTCGGTAGCGGTCCTTCCCGTAGTAGCTGCTCAGGATATTGGTCAGGATGTCGCGCGACGCGATCCCGTAGGCCACGCTGAAGGCGATCAAGACCCCCCCCACCAGCAACAGGATGTTCGAAGTGATCAGCGTGGTGTCCACACCCGCCATGTTGAGCGCAGTGATAGACATGAAGAGCAGGATGATCACGAAGAAGATCCGTCCCAGCACCTTGCTGCCCACCAGCCCGATCGTACCCCCGAACCCGATCGCCACCTCCTGCACCTTTTCGGCCAGCCAGATGCCGAACACGAAGATGCCCACCGAGGTGAGCAACACCGGCATGTAGGCGAAGAAGCGATGGATCGCTTCGGTGATGATGGACAGGCTCATGACCTCGGCCGAGGCGAGCACGAAGAAGACCTGCACCAACCAGTACACCAGGCCGCTCACCACCACGGTCAATCCGCCCAAGCGGCTCAACACCCGGTCCAGGCCGCTGCGTTCGGCCGCACCATGAAGGCCCGTGGAACGGAAGATCCGTTGGATCAAGGTGCGCACCAGCCGTGCCAGCCCCCAGCCAATGAACAGGAGCAGGATCCCCGCACCCACCGAAGGGAGGGCATGGAGAATGGTGCCGAGGTAATCGTTGAAGGCCTGGGAGATGCGGTCTT
>CAZFAW010000111.1:0-7759 GCA_964517015.1 uncultured Chryseobacterium sp. | reverse complement strand
CTCTGGTGCGGCAACAACGAATTGGAAGTGGCCTGGAAGAACTGGGGCTGGCAGGATACCTACGGCATCGGGAGTGCGGATTCCGCACGGATCTGGACGGACTACACGCAGTTGTTCACGCACGATCTGCCCGAATGGATCCACGGCTGGAGCCAGGCTCCGTACACGCCCACATCACCCTTGAGCAATTGGGGGAATGAAACGGGGTTGCTCACCGGCGACCTGCACGATTGGGAGGTGTGGCACGGCAACGGCACCTTCGAGCGCTTCCAACGGAACGTGGGTCGGTTCGTGAGCGAGCATGGCTTCCAGTCCTACCCGGACAGTGCCTATCTCGCCCGGTACATCGATCCCGCACGGTTGTACTTCGGTTCTCCCGAGCTCGCCTATCGGCAGCGGAGCTACAAAACCGACCGACCCATCCTGGACGCCATTCAGCGGGAATTGCAAACCGCTCCGTCCGACCTGGGACGATTCATCGCGCTCGGGCAACAAGTGCAGGCCTTGGCATTGCGCACGGCCGTTCGAGCCCACATTCAGGGCCAGCCCCACTGCATGGGTACGTTGTTCTGGCAGCTCAACGATGCGTGGCCCGGCCCTTCGTGGAGCGCCATCGATCACGGCGGGCATTGGAAACCGGCCATGCACGCCGTGCAGGAGGAGTTCGGGGCCGGGCCCTGAGGGGAGGGGTGGCAATCCTCGTTCGGGCCGCGTTGGGCGGGTGGGCCGGTGCGCCGTAACGCTCCGTGGTTAATTTCGGCCGGGCGAACAAGCCCCCTAAACCGACTCTCGCATGAACGCACGTTCGGTACGCGCTCTCTCCCTCATCGCTTTCCTCGCTTCCGGCAGCGCCGCCTTGGCACAGGGTGACGACTGTGCCGGCGCCGTGTCCGTGACCCCCGGCACCTATTTCGCGGACGGACCGGCCACCGGGATCGGTTTCGACGGTGCCTGTTTCGGCGCCGGGACCGCGACCAACGCCGACTGGTACGTGTACACGGCCGCCGCCGATGGCACCGTGGACGTGTATTCCTGCGATGGCGGGGCCGATACGCGGTTGAGCGTGTTGAGCGGTACCTGTGGTGCCTTGGCGTGCGTCGGCTCCAGCGACGATGCCTGCCAGATGGGACCGGGGCTTTCCTTCTTCGCCAGCAGCGTGAACAGTATCCCCGTCACCTCCGGTCAGCAGCTTTACATCGAATGGGACGATCACTGGACCTCGGCCGGCTTCACCTGGGTGCTCGACTTCAATTGCGCGAACGCCCCGCAAGCGACCGATCAGATCGTGCCGGATTGTCCCAATGGTGTGTTCTACATCGATGTGACGATCAACTCCATGGGTTCGGCCGCCAGTGTGGACATCACCAACGATGGCGGCGCGCCGACCGTATCCGGTGCCACGCTGGGCACCTACACGATCGGACCCTTCGCCCTCGGCTCTGTGGTGCAGTACACCTTGGTGAACGGCACCGATCCGGGCTGCGATTTCTACAGCGCGGCCATCACCAATTTCCCCTGCCCGGTGATCAGCTGCGGCCCGGACAACTACACGTATTGCTACAGCAATGGGGAGAACACCTACTTCGTGTACCAAGGAACCAGCACGGATCCCCTGGCGCTGTACTTCAATTCCGGCGGCATGTACCCCTTCGGCGGGGACTACCTCACCGTGTACGACGGCCTGGACGGCACAGCCCCGGTGCTCTGGGGGCCGAACTACCAGGCGGACATGACGGGGTTGCTCTTCATCAGCACCAACCCGGACCATGCCCTGACGATCCAGATCACGACCGATGGTTTCAGCAGTTGTGCGGATTTCGGGGTGTTCCCGCAATGGGACTACACGGTGGGCTGCCTGGATTGCACCCCGCCCGTGGCCACGTACAACGTGGTGATGGACTGTGCCAACCTGCAGTTCTTCGTGGAGGTCAACATCACCTCGGCCGGCACCGATCCCTTGATCGACATCACCAACGATGGCGGGGCCCCGACGGTCACCGCCTCCGGCCCCGGCACGTACACCGTTGGGCCGTTCGCGCTGGACACCGAGGTGAACATCACCCTTGAGAACGACGCCAACGCGCTCTGCAATGTGTACAGCGGTCCCCTCACCAACACCACGATCTGCCCCGTGCCGGTGATCTGTGGCGATCCGCCCTTGCAGGAGACCTACTGCTACACCGATGGCGATGACCATAGCTGGCATTGGGTGAGCAGCGACGGCACCAGCCCGCTGGCCATCATCTTCAGCCAGGGTCAGATCGAAAGCGTGTTCTACGACCACCTGACCATCTACGACGGCCCCGACATGTTCGCCCCGGTGCTGTGGGACCACACGCTCTTCACCACCGAAGACCTTACCGGCCTTCTGCAGGTGAGCACGGGGCCAGAACTCTTCATGCGCATGTATTCCGACGGCTCGGTGAGCTGCGGAAGCGGGTTCTTCCCCGATTGGGTGTGGCAGGTGGGCTGCCTGGATTGCACGGTGCCTGAAGCCGAGTTCACGGTGGTGCCGGACTGCATCCATCGCGAATTCTCCATCCAGGTGGATCTGACCAGCACCGGATCCGCCACGGTGGCCGATCTGGCGAACGACTTCAATACCGACACCATCCAGAACGTGCCCGTGGGTGTTCACCTCGTAGGGCCGTTCCCCATGGACAGCACCGTGAAGGTGACCGTGCTGAACGGAGACAACCCCCTCTGCCGCCAGATCAGTCCGTTCTATTCGTTCCCTGCCGACAGCTGCGTGATCAAGTCCTGCGGCCCGGACAACTACAGCTACTGCTACGAGAACAACGACAATGCATGGTTCGTGTACCAGGCCGACGGTCCGTATCCGATCACGATCTCATTCCTGCAGGGCGATCTGATGGTGAACGACAAGATCGTGATCTACAACGGTGCCGACGACTTCGCCGCATTGATCTACCAGGGCAACAACGGTGGCGACCTCACAGGCGTGGCCTACAACAGTGCGAACGTGGACAACATGCTCGCGTTGCGTGTGCTGAGCGACGGTTCCAACTCGTGCGACGACGGATCGGCGCAGTTGCCGATGCAATGGACCGTGGGCTGCGGTGCCGTGGGCATGGCCGACATGCTTCCCGGCGCGTTCGCGATCTATCCGAACCCGACCGATGGAACGTTGAACATCGCCTTGAGCGAGGATGCGGTCGCTGATGTGCGTGCGCAGGTGTTCGACGTCACCGGTCGCATGGTGATCGATCGCGTGCTGGACCTGTCCGGTGCACGGATCGCTCAATTGGACGTCAGCGCGCTTGCGAACGGCGACTACACCGTACAACTGCTCACCGACGGCTGGGTCAAGGCCCAGCATGTGCAGGTGTCCCGCTGATCGAAGATCCGATCCGCGAAGCCCTCCGCTCAGCGGGGGGCTTCGTATTTTGAACGGGCAGGGAGCCGGGCAAGCGCGGCTGCTGCCAGCAAGGCCACGAAGGGCATCGCGGGAAAAAGGAAGCGCAACCGCGCCACCACCGCCATGTGCATGAGCGCGTAAAGGACCACACCGAGCAGAAGGACACGCTTTCCGCGGATCCTTCCTTTTGCAACACCTGCCGCTGCCAGTAAAAGCAACCCGACCTGCACCACCAGCGCGAGGTGATCCAACGGACCCGCCGGTTTGCCGTAGGCCTCGTTCACGCCCCAATTGGTGCACAGGGGTAGCGCACGGTACGCGCAGAGCATCGCATAACGACCGGGGTGCCGGGTGATGATCTCCTTGCCAGCGGAGGCATAGAGCCGGTTCATCTCCGCTTCGTTCTCGCGGCCGGTCAATCCCGGATGTGCTTGGATCAACGAATCCAGGTAATGCTGACCCTCTTCGGCCGCGACGAAATGGCAAAAGTGCGTGGACCCGAGCGAGGCATTGTGCCGGAACAGATTGTACCCGGACAAACTGGACCCTAACAAGGGCCCTCCGAACACGGAATGGTTGCGAATCGCCCAGGGTGCGAGCGCCAGAGCGATACCGAGCGCGAAGAACGCTGCCCGGAGCGATCCGCGGCGAAGCTCGCTCATGCCACCGCTGAACAGTACCGATGCCCCTATGGCGATCGCGAAGGCGATGGTGGCGGATCGGCAGAGCGCTGCAAGACCGAAGCACGCGCCGGGCAGGATCATATGCCGCGCGCCGGGTCGGTCTTTGCTGGACAAGAGCAACAGAACGGCGACCAGCACGGCACCGGTGGCCATTTGGTCTCCGCCGATGTTCACGAGATCCTGGTATGCAGGCAGGTAAAGAGCCCAAAGGGCGGCGGCGAACATGCCCGTCCGCTCGTTCGTTAGGCGCTTGCCTACCGCATACAACAGCCAGGCGATCACGATGTTCAACACGGCCTGGAACACGCTCGCCGCCCAAAGCGATCGTCCGCTCACCGCTGCAACGCCTGCATGCAACAGCAAGGGCAAGGGTTCGCGCATGGCAGTGGGACTGCCTTCCGTGCAAAAGGGGAAGTACTCGGGCAAACATTGAGTGAACCCCTTGCCATCGAGCAGGTGGTTCACTACGGGCCACCAATTGCTGGTCTGATCATCTGTTAGGCGCGGTGGGCTCTGCGCGTAACGTGCGGCCGAGACCAGGACCATGAGCCCGGTCAGCCAAATGAGCGATCGCCGCGGACGGGATGCGGCGCGGTCGATCCAATGTTGCAACATGGCGCCTGTCTACGTGATCGGGCTCATTGGGCTTCGATCAACACCTCATCGAGGAAGATCCACGTGGTGCCGCCTTTGCCGGGATGCCAGTCCGGGCAGGGGCCCGCGTTCGCCGCTGTGATCCGGAGGTAGCGGGCTTTATCGTTCAAGACCCCTGTCCAAAGGTCCTGGGTTCGTGCACCATCCGCAGTACGCTCCACGGTATTGACCACCCGGTGGGTGTGCCAGGTCCGTCCGTCCTTGCTCAACGAGAACTCGACCCAGGTGGGGAACCATATCCAGCTCTTCTGGTCCTGCAACATGCCCGCACCGGCGCGCTTCACCTTCTTCACCGCGCCAAGGTCCACGGTGGCGGTCACATCCTGGTCGCGGTAGCCTTGCCACTCGCCGGCCCGGAAGTCCTTGCCCCCCCGCAAGCCATCGATCAGGGCCGTGTTGCCACCACCCGAATACTGTGCGGCGTAACTGCTGCCCAGTGTGATGGATCGATCGCCTGCGATGCGGGTGAACCTGGCCGTCACCGGTTCCAGATCCTTGGCCCAGGCCACTCGCACCGTGGCCGTGTTCCGCAGCACGAAGGGACGGTCGGTCGGGCAGGAGCGCTCCGCACCCGCTTCGATCACGGTGCAGACCCCGCAGCCCACGATCGATACCATCAGGGAATCGATGAACACGGCGTGTTCGGCTTCGATCAAGGGTGCGCCCTCCCGTTCGCATCGTTCCGGTGCCTCCATGACCTTGGGGACCTCCAAGCGCTCCCAGGTCGGATAGCTGGATCGATCGGGACGTAGCGGCACGCTTCGACCGGCGAGGAGGTCGGCATGCGTGATCTCGGTGACTGCTGCTTCGGTGTATGCTCCGTTCACCGGCTTCGCCGGAACATGCCCTCCGAAGCGATCGAGGTACATGGACCAGGTGTTGCCGTTGGGCAGATGCACGGCAACGGAATCGAAAAGCAGGTAGCCAAGATCATAATCGGGTCGTCCGGGTGCGGCCTGGTAAATACCCAGCGCACTCATCACGTACCAGGCGCTCATCTGGCCACAATCCTCGTTCCCGCTCAGGCCATCGGGTGCATCATGGTATTGGTCCGTGAGGATCCGTTGCACGATCGCGCGTGTCCGTTCGGGTGCGCCAAGGTCGTTGTACAGGTAGGCCATGTGGTGGCTGGGCTCGTTGCCGTGGGCATATTGGCCGATCAGCCCTGTGATATCCGCCTGCTCCCGACCGGTCGAACGGGATGTCGTGGAGAACAAACTGTCCAGATGGGCGCGACCGATCGTGCCACCCTGCGGCGTGAATTGGCTGTACTGCCAGGCATTGGCCTCGGTGTAGTGGAAGTTCACCTCGTAGGGGTCGAAGGGGGTGATGAAGCTCCCGTTCCTTCGCGGCCGGTAGAATATGCGTTGGTCCGTGCCGGCATCGCGCAGGTTCTCCGGGTAGCGTGATCGTTCTTGGAATGCGCGTGCGAGGCTGTCCTTTCCCATTTCGCGCGCCATTCGTGCAATGCACCAGTCGTCGTAGGCGTACTCGAGGGTCTTGCTCACGCTTTCGCTCTCGTCCTCGCTGCTGATGTAGCCCTTGGAGCGGTAGGCGTTCAGGCCGGGGTTATCCTGCATGGCGCTCGCTACCATGGCCTTCATGGCGAGTTCGGCGTCGTAGCCGCGGATCCCCTTCATGTAAGCGTCGGCGATCACGCTCACGCTGTGGTACCCGATCATGCAGTTGGTCTCGTTGCCCCAGAGTTCCCACACGGGCAGCGTGCCCCCTTCCCGGTAATGGAGCAGGAAGGTCTTGATGAAGTCGTTGGTCATTTCCGGCTCCAGGATCGTCATCAGCGGGTGCAGCGCACGGAAGGTGTCCCACAGGCTGAAAACGGTGTACACATTGTGATCGGCATGGTGCACCCGGCCATCCATGCCGCGGTATTGGCCGTCAACGTCGTTGAAGAGATAGGGTGCCACATAACAGTGGTACAGGGCCGTGTAGAAGATCCGCTGTTGGGCGCGTGTTCCTCCGTGCACGTCGATCTTGGAGAGCTTGGAGTTCCACGCGTTTTCAGCCGCTGCGCGTGCCCGATCGAAGTCGAAGCCGGGCATTTCGGCATCGATGTTCCTGCGCGCGCCTTCCACGCTCACGGCGCTGATGGCCACTTTCACCACGAGCGGTTCGGCCAGGCTGTCTCCGAAAAAGAACGCCGCGCGGTAACTGGTGTCCGGGCGGTCGAGGGGCCCGCCCGTGCGGGTGGTGCCGCGATCGCTCAACACGTAGTCCTGCATGGGACGGCTGAAGCGGATGCAGTAGTAGAGGTGCTGATCCCCGGCCCAGGATCGGCTCCTGCGTTCACCCGTGATCTCCGAAGGCGTGCGCGGCTGGATCGAGCCTTGGAGCAATTCATCGCGATGCAGCAGGTCCAGCACCACATAGGCCGCCTGACCGGGTTTGAAATGATAGCGATGCACGCCTACGTGGGCGCTGGCGGTCAGCTCCACATCCACTTGCGGTCCATCCAAGCGCACGTGATAGTAGCCGGCATGGGCTTCCTCGTTCACATGCGAGAACGTCGACCGGTACCGCGCGGGGTCCAACGAATAGGTGCCGGTCATGGGCATCAACAGCACATCGCAGAGGTCCGGCACACCCGTACCGCTGAGGTGCGTATGGGAAAAGCCGAGCACCACCGTGTCGCTGTAGTGATAGCCGCCACAGCCGTCCCAATCGTTGTAGCCATCGCTGCGCGTATCCGGGCTCAACTGTACAAGGCCATTGGGCACGCACGCACCGGGGAAGGTATGGCCATGGCCGCCGGTGCCTATGAAGGGATCTACGAACTCCACGGCGCGGTCCGGCGCCTGTGCCGCTGCGAAGTACGGCAGTAGGGAGAGGGTGGCAAGGGTGCGGCTGCGCATTCGCCCAAACCTATCTACAAGGTGGTCAATGCCGCCGCACCGAGGATCGCGGCGTCATCGTCCGGAAGTGCGGATACGGTGAGGTCGACCCGGCCCTTGTACACATTGAGCAACGCTTCCTGGAAGCGCTCGCGAAGCGGGGCCATGAGCAACTCGCCGTTCCGGGCGATCCC
>CAZFAW010000110.1:2649-7796 GCA_964517015.1 uncultured Chryseobacterium sp. | reverse complement strand
ACGTGACCTGGTCCGGGACCATCAAACCCATCGTGGACCTGACCTGCGCAACGCCCGGCTGCCACGTGGCCGGCGGCACCGGTCCGGGCAACTTCACCACGTATGCGGGCGTGAAGGCCAAGGTGGACGATGGGAGCTTCCGCAGCCAGGTGCTGGTGAGCCAGGCCATGCCACCGACGGGACCGCTGGGTTCCTGCTCGCTGCAACAGATCGACATCTGGCTCAACGCCGGTGCTCCTGAGAACTGAACGCCATGAAGAAGCGGAACCTCCTTCTCCTCGTGCTCGGCCTGCTGGTCGCTGCGGGCATCTACGGCTGGCGCGAATACAATCGCACGCCCGAAGGCGCCGCCGACAAGACCGCGGATGAGACCATCACGGCCGCCGACCTGCTCCAGGCCTTCACCACCGACGAACCCGCGGCCAACGCACGCTTCAACGATAAGGTGATACAGGTGAGCGGAACGGTGGCCTCTGTGAGCGCGCCGGAGAACGGCAAGGTGACCGTGCTGCTGGATACCGGTGATGCCTTGAGCGGGATCGCCTGCGAGTTCGATCCCGCCGATGCGCCTGCGGCCGCGCCCGGCCAGGAGATCACCATCAAAGGGATCTGTGCCGGATTCAACCTGGACGTGTTGTTGCAGCGTTGCGCTGTGGAATGAACCTTGCGTACCCGCACGAAGAAAGAACCCCAACCACGATGAGAACCGCGAAGACCATCCTCTCCATTGCCTTCCTTCTTCCATTGGGCCTGAGCGCCCAGGACCGCTTTGCCACCCGCACGGGGCACGTGTCCTTCTTCAGTGCCACCCCCATGGAGAACGTGGAGGCCCACAACCACAAGAGCACCAGCGTGTTCGATGCCACCAGCGGCGCCATCCAGTTCGCCGTGCTTATGAAGGGATTCGAGTTCGAGAAGGCGCTCATGCAGGAGCACTTCAATGAGAACTACGTGGAGAGCAACACCTATCCCAAAGCCGAGTTCAAGGGCAAGGTGATCGGCCTGCCCGCCGGTGCGCTGCAGAAACCCGGCTCCTACGAGGTGTCCGTGGAAGGCGATCTGACCATGCACGGTGTGACCAAGAACATGACCGCCAAGGGAACCCTGGTGGTGGATCCCACGGGCGTGCTCAAGGCCAGCAGCGATTTCAACATCCGGCCGGAGGACTTCAACATCAAGATCCCCGGCACCGTTCGCGCCAACATCGCAGAAGAGATCCAGGTGAAGGTCCGGCTCGATTACCAAAAAATGTAGTCGTGTTCCGGTACGGTTCGAGCCGGGCCGTCCTGGGCGGCCCCCGAGCGATCGGGGGCCGCTAACTTCCGCAGATCAACCCCACATGCGTTCCACCCTCGCTTCCCTCGCCCTCACCCTCCCGCTCCTCTCCTTCGCCCAGGACGACCTGTTGAGCCTGCTCGGCCCGGACAGCACCGAGAAGGAATACGTGACCGCGAGCTTCAAGACCACGCGGGTGATCAACAGCCACAGCCTGGAGAACACCGCGGGCGGTGTGCTCGATTTCAAGATCGGCCACCGCTTCGGCACCCTGGAGGACGGTATCTCCAACTTCTACGGGCTCGACCAGGCCACCATCCGCCTGGGGCTGGACTACGGCATCACCGACCGGATCATGATCGGCCTTGGCCGCAGCAGCTTCCAGAAAACGGTGGACGGGTTCGTGAAGTACAAGCTGTTGCGCCAATGCGAACAAGGCTGCGGCATGCCCGTTACGGCCGCGCTGGTGGCCGGATCGTCGGTGATCACGATGGAGCAGAAGGACCTTCCCTGGTACGATACCAGTCGCACGGACTATTTCACGCACCGACTCGCCTACTTCTTCCAGGTGATCGTGGGCCGCAAGTTCACCGAATCCTTCAGCATGCAGGTGATGCCGGGGTTGGTGCATCGCAACCTGGTGCGCTACACGGAAGAGGAGAACGATGTCTACAACGTGGGCATCGCCGGCCGCATCAAGCTCTCCAAACGGATCGCCTTCAACGCCGAGTACTTCCATGTGCTGCCGGGCCAGCTGGCCGAGCCCACGGCCGCTGAGCTGGCGGTGGACCCGGATGCGGGGTTCACGAACTCGCTCTCCATGGGCTTCGACATCGAGACCGGCGGTCACGTGTTCCAGCTGCATTTCACCAACAGCACGGGCATGTTCGAACGCGCCTTCATCACCGAGACCACGAACAAGTGGGAGAAGGGGCAGATCCACTACGGGTTCAACATCTCGCGCGTGTTCACGTTGCACACGCCCAAGAAGAAGGCGGAGGCCGGCTGGTAGGCCGCGCTCAATGCGCGTGTGCGTCGCCTGCCTTGGGGCCCTTGCTGGAATCGACCAGCACATAGCCCGCGAACACCAGGGCGAGCATGGCCACGAAGGCCACCAGACCCTTGATGTTGTTGGCCGAACCATCGGGGTGCACCACTTCCGATGAATTGAGGATCGAGTACTGGAAGGGTAGGCTGAACGCCAGGATCCAAAGTCCGAAGCCGATGTACTTCTTCATGGGGGGCAGGGCTGTTGCGGGCGCAAAATAAACGGAGGGGACGGATCGACCGTCCCCTCCGCAGGTCTTCCATCAACAGGTTCACATGCGTTTGGCCAGCCAGCGATGCAGTTCGTGCTTCAACTCGCCATAGAGCCGCTCGAAGGTCTCCACGCGGTCGCGCAGGCCGGAATGATCGGCGAAGAGGCGGTGATCGATCGCGGTGGGCCGTTCCTTCGATTCACGCTCCAGGAAGTTCTCGTGCTGCTTGATGTCGTGGCGCAGTTCATCGATCACCTCGCGTTCGCGGATGTACTGGTTCTGGAAGTGCTCCAGTTCGGCCATCACCTCCATGGTGGTGTTCCGCTTCACGATGTCCTCCAGACGGTGTTCGAAGATGGTGATCTCGTCCTTGTAGAAGCGCAGGCGGTTCAACCACTCCTGGTGGTCGAAGTGCAGGTCGTTGATGTGGCGCTTGGCGGGTGCCTCGGTGGTGGTGCTCATGGTTCCGGTTGTTCGGTGGGCTGAAGTTCGGTCGTGTCCGCCACAAATGAAAGCGCCCCGAAAGGTCCGGGGCGCTGACCTTGGTCAGGTCACGGGCTACTTGCGGTCCTTCAAGGCCACATAGTCGCGTTTGGTGGCGCCGGTGAAGATCTGCCGCGGGCGGCCGATCGGCTCCTTGTTCTCCACCATTTCCTTCCACTGGGCGATCCAGCCCGGAAGCCGGCCCAAGGCGAACATGACCGTGAACATGCGCGTGGGGATGCCGATGGCGCGGTAGATGATGCCGCTGTAGAAGTCCACGTTGGGATAGAGCTTCCGCTCGATGAAGTAATCGTCCTTCAGCGCCACTTCCTCAAGGCTCCTGGCGATGTCCAGCACGGGGTCGCTCACGCCCAGCTTCTTCAGCACATCGTCGCAGGCCTTCTTGATGATCGTAGCGCGGGGATCGAAGTTCTTGTACACCCGGTGCCCGAATCCGAACAGGCGGAAGGGGTCGTTCTTGTCCTTGGCCTTGTCCACCCACTTCTGGATGTCGCCTCCGTCGTTGCGGATCGTCTCCAGCATCTCGATCACTTCCTGGTTCGCCCCACCGTGCAGGGGGCCCCAGAGGGCGGCAATGCCCGCGCTCACGGCGCTGTACAGGTTGGCCTGGCTGCTGCCCACCATGCGCACCGTGCTGGCGCTGCAGTTCTGTTCGTGATCGGCGTGCAGGATCAGCAGTTTGTTCAACGCATCGGCCACCACCGGGTCGCCCACGTACTCCTCGGTGGGCATGCCGAACATCATGTACAGGAAGTTCTCGACGTACCCCAGCTTGTTGTTGGGGTACATGTAGGGGTGGCCCAGGTTGTTCTTGTAGCTGATGGCAGCGAGCGTGGGCATCTTGGCGATCAAGCGGTAGATGGTGCGCTCCCTGTCCTTCATGGGCCGGTTGGGGTCCTGGCTCTTCGGATAGAAGGTGCTCAACGAGTTGATCATCGCCGAGAGGATGCCCATGGGGTGGGCATTGCTCGGGAAGAACTCGAAGAAGTGCTTCATGTTCTCGTGCACCAGCGAGTGGTAGCGGATGTTCCCCTCGAACTCCTCCAATTCGCGGCGGTTCGGCAGTTCGCCGTTCAGCAGCAGGTAGCTCACCTCCAGGAAGGTGCTCCGTTCGGCCAGTTGCTCGATCGGGTAGCCGCGGTAATGCAGGATCCCCTGTTCGCCATCCAGGAACGTGATGGCGCTCTTGGTGGCGCCGGTGTTCTTGTACCCCAGGTCCAGGGTGATGTAGCCGCTCTCGTCGCGCAGCTTGCTGATATCGATGGCCTTCTCGCCCTCGCTTCCCGTGACGATCGGGAACTCGTAGCTCTTACCGTCCAGGATGATCGTCGCCTTCTCGCTCATGGCCTTGCGCTGCTGCTGGGTGGTGTGCGTTTTTCCGGTCGGCGCGAAGGTAGAACGCGGTCCCTATCGCCCCGGTGGATGTGCAGAACTATGCTGCGGGCGGGCGTTGGAGGCGCGAAAGCCGCGCTGGGCGCGGGTCTCGGGCGGTGCGGGTGATCAACATCGAGGTGCCACTGGGGGGCTTCCTCCGGTGGTCCTGTCGCACGACCGTTCGTCACATCAATGGTAATATGTGATACAAAGTACCAAACAACACATATATCTTCGCCTCGCCAAGTACCTCGGAAAACAATCAATAACGCACGCACCGATGAAGGTCGAGAACACCAAGGCGCAGATGCGCAAAGGCGTGCTGGAGTACTGCATCCTGTCGATCCTGGCGCGAGGGGAGGCCTACCCGCCGGACATCATCGACACGCTGAAGGAGGCGAAGCTGATCGTGGTGGAAGGAACGCTGTACCCGCTGCTCACCCGCCTGAAGGACGCGGGCTACCTGGGCTATCGCTGGGAGGAGAGCCGCAGTGGCCCGCCACGCAAATACTACAAGCTCACCCCGCTGGGATCGAAGTTCCTGAAGGAGCTCGACGATACCTGGGACGAACTCGCCCAAGCCGTGAAGAAGACCACCCGCCACAATCCCTGAGCCATGAAGAAGACGTTGACCGCCAATATCGGAGGCACGGTGTTCCACATCGAAGAGGACGCCTACGACCGCCTTCAGCGCTACCTGGGCAGCATTCGCTCGCAGTTCGCCGGAAGCGGCAG
>CAZFAW010000110.1:0-2549 GCA_964517015.1 uncultured Chryseobacterium sp. | reverse complement strand
AAGCTCGAAATGCACGGGGAACCCGTGAACGTGGACAACATCAAGCGCGTGTTCGAGGAAGGGGCCGAGCGCTTCAAGCGCGGCGCACAGCGCGCCTATGCCGAGGGCTCCGAACAGTTCAAACGCAGCGCGGGCCGGGTGCAGGAGGAAGCACGCGACCTGGGCCGCAAGTGGGACACACCGGAACACCGGCGCGGCGTGAACGACTTCTTCGGTTTCCTGGGCGAAATGGTGCGCCTGTTCCTGCGCGGGTTGGGCAAGCTCCTCGGTGTGGTCCTGTTGCTCATGGGCGCCCTGGCGGCCATGGTGCTGGCCGTGGTGATCATCGGTCGGTCCGACCTGCTCTTCACCGACGACGCGAACGTGCACATGCTGGCGGCGGGGGAGTGGAGCGGGCTGGTCTTCAATACCGAGGCCCAATCGAACTGGGCCTGGCTGGCGGCCGCCTTCTTCGTGCTGGTGCCGGTGATCGGCCTGCTCTACGGGGGCATCAGCCTGATCTTCGATGTGAAGGGGCCCAAGTGGATGGGCTGGGTGCTGGCACCGGTATGGACCGTTTCGATCGTGATCCTCACCGTGATCGGCATTCGCGTGGCCACCGATCTGCGGGTGCCGGAGGAATTGGGGTCGGAGCAGGCGATCCAGCAGCCCGCCGATCGCCGTCTGACCGTCATGCGGCTCGATCCCCGCAGCGATGCCTTCAGTTGGAAGGCGCGCTACCGCAACGGGCGGATCGACATGCGCAACGAACTGGACGTGGACGGCGACAGCGTGCGCTGGAGCGATGCCGAACTGGACGTCCAGCGCAGCCCCGACAGCCTGTTCCATCTGCTCGTTTTCCGCTCGGCACGTGGCGCCACCGCACGGATGGCACGTGAACGTGCGGCGCGGATCACCCCGCAATGGACCCAGAACGACACGATCATCGCGCTGTCCTCCGCCTATCGTTCCCCGCGTACCGGCAAGCTGCGCATGCAACAGGTGCGCTACCTGGTGCTGGTGCCCACGGGCGGCTCCGTGGTGCTCGATCGGAGCCTGGGCAACATGCTCGACGATGTGAAGAACGTGAGCGATACCTGGGACTGGGACATGATCGGCCGCACCTGGACCATGACCCCTCGCGGCCTGGAGGACCTTGCGCCCCCACCGGTTCGGAAAGAAGACGACAGCACCGGCGTGGATGAGGGGGACACGGACGGCACCTCGGAGCTACCGGAGGATGTCCCTGAGGTGTTCGCGGCCACTCCGTTCCGCGGGTTGCCCGAACGCACCACCGCGCAAGCGCAGCCCGCTTCGGCACCGGTCGAAGAAGGACCGAAGCCCGTGTTCAGCGTGGGCTTGATCGATCTGCTGGCGCGCACCGTGCGCATGTGAACCACCACGAAGGGCCCACGGCGCAACAGGGGTCTCCGCAACGGAGAAAGTACGTGGGCCTTGTACCGCCCCGCTGGCGAACGCCGGCGGGGCGGCGGCGTTCACGGGTCAGAGGCCCCGTTCCGCGCACACCGCACCCCGGTTATCTTGTGCCACCCCCATGCGCCGCCTGCGGAACCTGTTCTTCTATACCATCGTGCTCCTCGGTTGCGTGGCGGTGGTCTACATCGTGGTGCAACAGGGCACCGCGCGCGAGATCCAACGGGCCGGCGTGCTGCCCACCCCGCAGGAGCACGGTTACTGGCAGCAATTCAAGATCACCTACCACGAGAACCTCACGCACCCGCTGGCGATCCTGCTGCTGCAGATCCTCACCATCATCATCACCGCACGGGTGTTCGGGTTCGTGTTCAGCAAACTGGGCCTTCCCAGCGTGGTGGGCGAGATCGCGGCCGGCATTTTCCTGGGGCCCTCGTTCCTGGCCCAGCACTGGCCGGAATACAGTGCGTTCCTTTTCCCCGAGGTTTCCCTGCCCAACCTGCAGTTCCTGAGCCAGATCGGCCTCATCCTGTTCATGTTCGTCGTGGGCATGGAACTGGATCTGGACGTGCTGAAGGATCGCGCCCGTGATGCCCTCGTCGTCAGCCATTCGAGCATCGCCGTGGCCTTCTCCGGCGGCGCAGCGCTGGCGTATTTCCTCTTCGATGGCTTCGCACCTGCGAACGTGCATTTCCTCTCGTTCGCGCTCTTCCTCGGCGTGGCCATGAGCATCGCGGCCTTCCCGGTCATGGCGCGCATCGTGCAGGAACGCCGGTTGAACAAGACGGGTTTCGGAAGCATGGTGCTAACCTTCGCCGCGGCGGACGATATCACCGCCTGGTGCCTGCTGGCCGTGGTGATCGCCGTGGTGAAGGCGGGCAGCGTGGTGAGCTCGCTGTACACGGTGCTGATGGCCATGGCCTACGTGCTGGTGATGCTCCGCGTGGTGCGCCCGTTCATGCGAAAGCTGGGAGAAGTGTACGCCGATCGCGACAGCCTGAGCAAACCGGTGGTGGCCGTGTTCTTCGTGGTGCTGCTCGTGAGCGCATACGCCGCTGAGGTGATCGGGATCCACGCCCTGTTCGGCGCGTTCGTGGCGGGCGTGGTCATGCCGCCCAACATCAAGTTCCGGAGCA
>CAZFAW010000109.1:6718-7834 GCA_964517015.1 uncultured Chryseobacterium sp. | reverse complement strand
CCGATGCTCACGTTCACGTCGATGTTGCTCGAACCGTCCAGTGGATCCATCGTCACCACGTACTTGCCGCCATTGTCGAAGTGCACGATGTCCTCGTTCTCCTCGCTGGCCACCGCGCACACGCACCCCTGGGTCTTCATCATTCGGATGAAGAGGTTGTTCGCGTAGACGTCCAGCTTCTGCTGCTCCTCGCCCTGCACGTTCTCGTTGCCCGCCGCGCCCAGGATATCGGCCATGAGGCCGGCCTTGTTCGCCTCGCGGCTCACGATCTTGGCCGCGAGCCGGAACGCGGTGAGCAGCGAGCTCAGGTCGCCGGTGGAGCCGGGGAAGTCGGCCTGCCGTTCCACGATGAACTCGGATAGGGTCTTGATGTCGGGCATGTCGCTGGGGTGGTTCGGCGTTCGTACATGCGCCGGTCCTTTTCCCGACGGATGCAGGGCAAAGATGCGGCGCTGCTTTCTTTGTCGGGGATGACCACGATCGTTCGACGGGCCGGTGAACACGACGTACCCCGCATGCTGGAACTGGTGAGGGAGCTGGCCACGTTCGAGAAGGAACCCGAGGCCGTGACCGTGACCGAGGCCCAGATGCGCGATGCCGGGTTCGGCCCTAAGGCCATCTGGGTGGGCTGGGTGGCCGAGCAAGAGGGTCGGATCCTGGGCATGACCGTCTGCTACGAACGCTATTCCACATGGCGCGGCCGTTGCCTGTACCTGGAGGATATCGTGGTGACCCGGGAGGCCCGTGGACGGCGGGTGGGCGAAGCGCTCTTCAAGGCTTGCGCCGCGTACGCGCTGGAGCAGGGCCACCACCACATGCTCTGGCAGGTGCTCGATTGGAACACGAACGCCATGCGCTTCTATGCACGGCTGGGCGCCACCTTCGATCCGAAGTGGGTGAACGGACGACTGACCCGCGAGGGCATGCAGCAACTCCTGGACGCATGAAGGTCTTCAAATTCGGGGGGGCCAGTGTGAAGGACGCTGCCGGCGTGCGCAACCTGGCGAAAGTGCTCTCGCACTTCCCACACGATGACCTACTGATCGTGGTGAGCGCGATGGGGAAGACCACCAATGCGCTTGAAGAGGTGGTGTGGGACCACGTGGCCGGGCGGGA
>CAZFAW010000109.1:0-6618 GCA_964517015.1 uncultured Chryseobacterium sp. | reverse complement strand
GCTCGTGATATTGTGCGCACCGATGGCCTGCATCGGGCAGCACGTGTCGACTGGGAGCACAGTCAGGCCATGTGCGATCGCGAGGTGAACGTCCGGACGGCATCGAGCAAGCTCCAGTATCCGATCCTCACCCAGGGTTTCATCGGATCCACCGAAGGCGGCCTCACCACCACCCTCGGCCGCGAAGGCTCGGATTTCTCCGCCGCCATCTTCGCATACCTGCTCGATGCGGAAAGCGTGACGATCTGGAAGGACGTGCCCGGCATGTTCAACGCCGACCCGAAGAAATTCCCGGACACGAAGCTGCTGTCCCATATCAGCTATCGCGAAGCGATCGAGCTCAGCTACTTCGGCGCGAGCGTGATCCATCCGCGCACGCTGCAGCCGCTGCAGAAGAAGCACATCCCGCTCTATGTACGATCCTTCATCGATCCGACCGCACCGGGCAGCACGATCGACGATCGCAGCGACAACGACTCGTTGATCCCCTCGTTCATCCTCAAACCGGGGCAGGTGCTCATCTCCATCACGCCGCGCGACCTCTCGTTCGTGGTGGAAGAGAACCTCCGTGGGATCTTCGGCTTGTTCTCCAGGCACGGGGTCCGGGTGAACATGATGCAGAACAGCGCGGTGGCCTTCACCGTGTGCGTGGACAACGACAACCGGGTGAAGCCGCTGGTGATGGACCTGCGCGGCGACTACGAAGTGCGTTGGAACGAAGGCTTGGAACTGCTCACCGTGCGCCATCCGGACGATGCGACCCTGGCCCGGTTGACGGCTGGCCGCGAGATCCTGCTCGAACAACGAAGTCGCACCACCGCGCGTTTTGTGCTCAAAGGTTGACCGGCGCCCGATCGGCACGGCGTTGGCATTTCCCGGCCCCACACCTGCCCCATGAGAACCGCGCTGGCCCTCCTCCTGATGCTGCATGCATCGGGCACCTTCGCGCAGGAACGCGACCGGCCCATGACCCTGAGCCTGAACGGCCACTACGGCCATCCGTTGGGCGAGTTCGACGCCGCCTGGGGCAAGGAATTCGGAGGCGTCGGCGGCAATTTCAGCACTCCATTCCATCGGCTGCCCTTCGAAGGAGGCGCCCAATTCGATTGGAGCCGCATGGGGGGCGAAAGCGCCGTGGTACCCGTGCAGGTGGATCACCTCGATGCCACGGAGGGAGATCTGGAGGTGAACTGCAACACCTACGGTTTCCATGCCTTGATGCGGTTCAAACCCTTCACGGGCAAGGTGGCGCCCTACATCGATGGGCTGGCCGGCTGGCGCACATTCACCACCCGTACCAAGTTGAAGGTGGACGGGGCCGAAGGCCCCTTGAGCAACGAGCGCAACGCCAGCGACGCGGCCATGAGCTATGGATGGGCCGCCGGGGTGATGGTGACGCTGGGCGAGGTGTTCTACATCGAAGGGCGCTACGAGAAGCTCCAGGGCGAGGAGGTGACTTACGTGGACCCATCCTCGATCTCCATCGATGACCAGGGTGCGGTGGGCTACGGCACACGCACAAGCAACACGGACGTGTACCAGATCAAACTGGGCATCGGCTTCCGGTTCTGAGCCCCACCACGGCGACCGCCCCAACGATGGGGTGTTGGTAAAAGCGTTGGCAAGGCGCGCCAGCGCGCGGGGCACGCGGCCTCCCACGCGCTAAACTTGCGCAGCTTTCTCCAACGGCATTGAGCGGCACCAAGCGCATCAAGAGCGCGCTCCTTTCGGTCTTCCACAAAGACGGCCTTGAACCCATTGTCCGGCAACTTCACCGGCTCGGCGTGCAGCTCTATTCCACGGGCGGGACCCAGGAGTACATCTCCGCATTGGGCATCGCCGTCACGCCGGTCGAGGAGATCACGGCCTACCCCAGCATTCTCGGAGGCCGCGTGAAGACGCTTCACCCCAAGGTGTTCGGCGGGATCCTGGGGCGTCGACAGCTGCAGAGCGACGTGGCCCAGCTCGAGGAGTACCATATCCCACCGATCGACCTGGTGGTGGTGGACCTCTATCCGTTCGAAGCCACCGTGGCCGCGGGCGGCAACACGGCAGACATCATCGAGAAGATCGACATCGGCGGCATCAGCCTGATCCGCGCCGCGGCGAAGAACCATACCGACGTGGTGATCGTTCCTTCACGGGACCAGTACGCCGGTCTGCTGGGGATCCTGGAACATCGGAACGGTGAAACGACCCTGGACGAGCGCAAGGAGCTCGCTGCCATCGCCTTCGGCGTCAGTTCGCGATACGACAGTTCGATCTACCGCTGGATGGCCGGTGACCGAGGCGATCTCCGCCTTTCCGCGGGGCCGCCACATGTGCTTCGCTACGGCGAAAACCCGCATCAAGAGGGGCGGTTCTTCGGCGACCTGTCCGGAGCGTTCGAGCAGCTGAACGGCAAGGAGCTCAGCTACAACAACCTCCTCGATCTGGACGCTGCGGTGGAGTTGATCGATGATCTCTCCGTGCTGTGCGGGCCGAACGAAGCGGCGTTCGCCGTGCTCAAGCACAACAACGCCTGCGGGGCGGCGGTGCGCGGAACCGTGGAGCAGGCCTGGAATGCGGCGTTGGCCGGCGATCCGGTGAGCGCGTTCGGGGGCATCCTCATCACCAATGGTCCTGTGGATCGCGCCACGGCCGAAGGTATCGACGCGATCTTCTTCGAGATCATCTGCGCCCCGGCCTACGACCCCGCCGCGCTGGAACTGCTCCGCAAGAAGAAGAACAGGATCGTCCTGGTGCGCAAACCGTCGGGAAGGGCCCCGCTGAAATACCGCTCCGCATTGAACGGCGTGCTCGCACAAGAGGCGGATACGGCGCTGGAAACAGCGGCGGACCTGCGCACGGTGACCCGAAAGGCACCGACCGAGAAGGAGATGCGCGACCTGGTGTTCGCGAACGTGCTGGTGAAGCACACCAAGAGCAATGCGATCGTACTGGCCCGGGACCGTCAATTGCTGGCCAGCGGGACCGGCCAGACCAGCCGGGTGGACGCCCTGGAACAGGCGATCGCGAAGGCACGCAAGACCGGTTTCCCGCTCCAGGGCGCCGTCATGGCCAGTGATGCGTTCTTCCCTTTCCCCGATTGCGTGGGGATCGCCCATGGCGCGGGCATCCAAGCCATCGTGCAACCCGGAGGCAGCATCAAGGACCAGGAGAGCATCGACGCCTGCGATCGCAACGGACAGGCGATGACGATCACCGGCAACCGCCACTTCAAACACTGACCAACGGCATGGCCTGGCTCAACAACTTCTTCACCCAGGAGATCGCGATCGACCTGGGAACGGCGAACACGTTGATCATCCACAACGACAAGGTGGTGGTGGACGAGCCCAGCATCGTGGCCGTGGACCGGTCCACCGGAAAGACCATTGCGATCGGCCGAGCCGCGCAGCAGATGCACGGCAAGACCCACGAGAACATCAAGACCATCCGCCCCTTGAAGGACGGTGTGATCGCCGACTTCCAGGCCGCCGAGGAGATGATCAAGGGCATGATCAAGATGATCGACCCGGGCCGCCGCCTCTTCAGTCCCAACCTGCGCATGGTGATCTGCATACCCAGCGGGATCACCGAGGTGGAGAAACGCGCGGTGCGCGACAGTGCCGAACACGCGGGCGCCAAGGAGGTGTACTTGATACACGAACCCATGGCCGCCGCGATCGGCATCGGGATCGATGTGGAGGAGCCCATGGGCAACATGATCATCGACATCGGGGGTGGTACGAGCGAGATCGCGGTGATCGCCCTGGGCGGGATCGTCTGCGACAAGAACATCCGCGTGGCGGGCGATGAACTGACGCAGGACATCGAAGAGTACATGCGCCGGCAGCACAACATCCTGGTCGGGGAACGAACCGCCGAGACGATCAAGATCGAAGTCGGCGCGGCCATGACCGAACTGGACAACCCGCCCCCCGATTACGCCGTTCGCGGCCGCGACCTGATGACAGGGATCCCCAAGGAGATCACCGTCACCTATAGCGAGATCGCCCAGGCGCTGGACAAGTCGATCAGCAAGATCGAAGAGGCGATCCTGAGCGCCCTGGAAAGCACACCTCCCGAGCTCAGTGCCGACATCTACAAGACCGGCATCTACCTGGCAGGCGGTGGCGCGCTGTTGCGCGGTCTGGACAAGCGCATCAGCATCAAGACCAAATTGCCCGTGCACGTGAGCGAAGACCCCCTACGCGCAGTGGCACGCGGTACGGGCATCGCATTAAAGAACATCGACAGGTTCCAGTTCCTCATGCGCGAATGACCGCGACCCGCGGCATGCGCGCGAAGGCGCGGTGATCGCGGTTCGGACCGAACGGAGCACGGACCATGCGCGACCTCTTCCGCTTCCTCTATCGGGTGCGCAACACCCTGCTGTTCCTCGCCCTCATGCTCGTGAGCATGGGCATGCTGGTTGACGGCAACACCCACCAACGCGCGCAGGCCATCAGCACCAGCAACGCGGTGGTCGGCACGCTTTACAGCTGGCGCGATCAGGTGACCAGCTATGCAAGGCTGGGCCGCGTGAACCGCGAGCTCGCCGAACGCAACGCCGACCTGATGAACCGGTGGAGGGGCTCGTATTCCGCCGTGGAAAGCCGCTACGTATCCATCAACGACACGATCCACGAACAACGCTATCGCTATGTAGCCGCGCAGGTGATCAACAGCACCTTCCAGAAACGCAAGAACTACCTGACACTGGACAAAGGTGCCGGGAACGGGGTGCACGAAGGCATGGGCGTGATCGGCGACCGGGGGGTCGTGGGGATCGTGCGGGAAAGTTCGGCCCGTTTCGCCGCGGTGATCAGCGTACTGAACCCCGATCTGAGCGTGAGCGTGAAACTGGAACGCACCGGGCACTTCGGCCCGCTCGCGTGGGACACCGATGACCCCACGACCGCCTCCATGGTCGACATCGCGAAGCATGCCCCAGTGCATGTGGGCGACACGGTGGTGACCCGCGGCGGCGATGGCGTGTTCCCTTCCGGCGTGATGGTGGGCACCGTGCTTGAAGTGACGGACGATCCGGGCAGCGCCTACCACGACATCAAGCTCCGCCTGAGCGAGGACCTGACCCGCGCAACCACGGTATACGTGATCATGGACCTCGCCCGGCTCGAACGCGACTCGCTGGAAGCCCGCAACCCCGAAGACGAACCATGATCGGGAACGTGATCGGCATCGTACTGCGCACCATCGGCCTGCTTCTGCTACAGGCCATGGTGATCGACCATATGGACCTGGCCAGCGGGTGGATCACGCCCTACCTGTACGTACTTGCCCTGCTCCTCCTGCCGTTCGAACTGCCGGCGTGGGCCGCATTGCTCATCGGCTTCGCGACCGGCATGATCATGGACCTGTTCAGCTCAACACCCGGCATGCACACCGGCGCCTGCACGGTCCTGGCCTACGCCCGTATCCATGTCCTTCGCCTGCTCGCCCCCCGCGACGGATACGAATTCGGGCGCCAGCCCACGATCGCCCACATGGGCATGGCTTGGTTCCTGACCTATGCCGGGCTCCTGATCCTGATCCACCACCTCTGGTTGTTCTTCGCAGAGGTGTACCGTTTCCACGGCATATTGACCACCCTGGTGCGCGCGTTGCTGAGCGGCACGGCCACGCTGGCGCTCTGTCTGCTCGCACAAGGCTTCGGTCCGCGCACGGTGCGCACGCGCGCATGAGGTTCGACGAGCGCAAATACGTGCTGATCGCCGCGGTGCTCTTCATCTGCGCCGTGTTCATCCTCCGGTTGTTCTGGGTGCAGGTGCTCGATGGCCATTGGAAGGCGGAAGCCGCGAACATCAGCGAACGGAAGGTCACGGTGTTCCCCTCCCGCGGATTGATCCTGGACCGCAGCGGGGACCTGCTGGTGGCCAATACCCCGGTGTACGACATCATGGTGGTGCCGAAGGACCTGCGCCCGTTCGACACCGCCGCGTTCTGCACGCTGGTGGGCGTTGGCAAGGAGGACCTGATCGAACGGCTTCGCGAAGCCGCGAAGTATTCCGCCTACAAGCCCACGGTGTTCGAGAAGCAGATCACCGCCGAGCAATGGGCCGGCATTTCGGTGCACCTGCACAAGTACCCGGGATTCTTCGGACAGAGCCGCACCCTGCGCACCTATCCCCGCCACATCGCTGCACATCTGTTGGGCTACCTGAGCGAAGTGGACGCTCGCAAGGTGGCCCAGGACCCCTATTACAAGCCGGGCGACGTGATCGGTGTGGGCGGGCTGGAACAGTTCTACGAGGAACAGTTGCGGGGTCGGCGTGGGGTGAAGTACGTGGTGGTCGATGTGCACAACAAGGAACAGGGCGCATACAAGAACGGGCTCTACGACACGCTGGCCTATGAAGGCAAGGACCTTTTCACCAGCATCGATGCGAAGCTGCAGGCCTATGGCGAACGCCTCATGGCCCACAAGAAGGGCAGCATCGTGGCGCTCGACCCTGCAACGGGAGAGGTCCTGTGCCTGGTGACCAGTCCCGCCTACGATCCGGAGCTCCTGGTGGGTCGCGTGCGCAACACCAACTACGTCACGCTCCAGAAGGATTCGCTGAAACCGTTGTTCGACCGGGCGCTGCAGGCCCAGTACCCGCCGGGGTCCAT
>CAZFAW010000108.1:0-7975 GCA_964517015.1 uncultured Chryseobacterium sp. | reverse complement strand
CAGGCGGGCGTGAAGGGCATGACGCAGATGAGCGGCCCCAACATGATCGCCGAGCGGTCCTACCCGTTCAGCCAGGAACGGCGCGACGTGACCTTCATCTTCCAAAGCGGGCTGGCCGACCAGGCGCTGGCCCAATTCACCCACCACTACAGCACGCCCACCTATTGGCTGGACAACGTGACGCTGGAGAAGGTGCAAGTGACCTCCATCGACCCGCTTGAAAAACACACCCTGGTGGTCAATGACCAGTCCACAGCGCAATCCTACACCCTTACCGGATGCTGGAGCGATGTGGAGGGCGTGCTGCACAATGGATCGATCACCGTGGGCCCGTATTCGTCCGTGGTATTGGTGCGCGAGGAGGATGCCGCTTGCGGGATGAGCACGGGTACGAACGATCCGTTGGATGTTCCGACCGCAGCCGGGCCCACTTTCTTCCCCAATCCTGTTTCGCCGGGATCCGAGGCGTGGGTCACCGGCACCGTTCCGGCCACAGGGGAATTGACCTTCCGCGACCTCCAAGGCAAGTGCGTTCACCGGGAGCGGATCGCCTCGAACGGACACTTCACGATACCAGCCTCCCTTTCGCCGGGCACCTATCTGGTCGAAGCGGCAGGTCCCGGCACCACGAGCCAACACCGGGTGGTGGTGCGGTGAATTGCCCATTGAAGGGAGCAGGACCGGGAGGCGTTATCCACCGATGACCGTAGACATCCCGGAACGCGGGTAGTGGCCCGATCCGGGGCAACGCCCGATTTTTACGGGAACGGGTTCCACCACCCGACCCATGGAATACCAGCTCCACCTCTCCCCCTCCCGGCTCACCCGCATCCTTGGCCTGCTGCTGCTCCTCGCATTATCGGGGCATCTGTTCGTCGTGTTCGCGCACTTCGTGCTCCACTGGCCGGTGCGTGCAGCAACGGAACTGTTCGATATGGACCTGGAAGCGAATCTTCCCACCCTGGTGAACGTGCTTCTCTTCTTCCTGGCCGGTGCCCTGTTCCACCTGGCCGGGCGGAACGAACCGAAAGGCGCGCGCTGGCAATGGGGGTTCCTTGCGCTTACCATGGTCTTCCTCGGCTTCGACGAGGGCTCGCAGATCCATGAGAAGCTCATGCTGATCACCCTTCGCCTGATCAATCACGGGCAGCAGACCAATGTGAACATGGGTTGGCTGTACTATGCCTGGGTGATCCCGTACGGCCTCGGCGCAGTCGCCCTGCTGTTGGTGTTCGCGCGCTTCTTCCTACGCCTTCCTGGGCCCACGCGGACAGGCCTCGTTATAAGCGGAGCGGTGTACGTGTTCGGTGCCGTGTTCTGCGAAATGTGGAGCGGCAAGGTGGCCGAACAAATGGAGGGCATTGCCTGGACCAGCGAACGAACGGCCCACATTCCCTGCGAAGTGTACCCCGACCTTTGCGCGCTGTACCAGAGCGCGAGCTACGTGGCCATCTATACCCTCGAGGAGACCATGGAAATGCTCGGCCTGATCCTGTGCATCCGGGCACTGGCGGGCCATCTGGCACGGGCGCGCACCACGGCCCGGGTGGAGTTCACGGCTTGACCACGGTCGCTCGCGGAACGATCCGCACCGGATTTCCGACGGCCACATGGCCTGCCGGAACATCCTTGAGCACCACTGCTCCCGCCCCGATCGCCACATCGTTGCCGATCCGCACGGGGCCTATGATCACGGCGTTCGCCCCGATGTCCACGCGATCACCGAACAGCGGCGCAGCACTGTAGCTGCCGTCCTTCAGGCGCTTGTTCCCGATCGTGGTGCTGTTGCGCACGGTGCAATACGCCCCGAACACCGTCTTGTCGTTCACCACCAAGGCCTGTCCATGATCGATGCGGAATCCGGGTCCGATGCGCGTTTTCCAGGGCAGTTCGATGCACCAGGTCCATTCCACCAGCAACCGATACAGGATGAAGTAGGGCAGGAAGAGCACGAAGCTGACGATGTTACGGCGCAACAGATGGGCCGTGCGGAACAGGATCATGACCAGCCGCCCCTTGGGGTTCGCGGCATTGGCTTTCCAGTCCTGGAAGATGTTGAACACGCTTGCCATCACGGTCGTTGCTCGTTCCCCATCAAAGGTGAAAGGAACTGGTTGAACCACAACTTCGCCTTGCGCGGCAGGTACAATGTGGTCTTCACGAGCGCGCTCATGAGCCGGTCGAACGGACCCAGGCCCAGGTTCCTGCACATGGCCTCGCCCTCTCGCAACGCCTTGCGCAAGGGCAGGACCATGCTGGCCCCGCCCGCGCTGAAATTGGCCAGGGGTTTCCGCACCTGAAGGAATTGCCCCGGGTCCTCCAACCACGCCTTCAATGTCCATTGGTGATCGCCGCTCACCCGCATGGCCGCATCGAAGGGGTGAGCGCGATAGTAGGATGCCCGCACGAAGAAACTGGGATGGTTCAACACCATTTCCCAATACCGCAACAGGAATCCGTTCGGCTTGGCGTGCTTGATCCGTTTGCTGCCGTTCGGGTAGTGGATCCAGATGTCGCCATGCACGATGTTGGCCTTCGGGTTGGTGGCCGCGGCATGGATCACGGTACGTACGGTGTCCGGCTCGTACCAATCGTCCGCATTGATCAGGCCGATCCAATCGCCGGTGCAGAGGGCGATGCCCTTGTTCATCGCGTCGTAGATGCCGCGGTCCTTCTCGCTCACCCAACGCGAGATCCGGCCTTCATAGCGGCGCACGATGTCCAGGGTGCCGTCGGTGCTCCCTCCGTCCACGATGATGTACTCGATATCCGGGTGGTCCTGCGCGAGCACGCTCTGGATCGTTCGCTCCAGTGTGGCAGCGCCGTTCCACACCACGGTCACGATGCTCACTTTACTGCCAGCTCGGGAGGTCATGCGATCCAGGTCCCGTCGAGGAGCCGTTGTTTGCGTGTGACGAATCTTGCGTGGATGGCCGCCGGGGCCATGAACAGGCACATCAGGGGGAAGCCGAGGTAGATCCCGTAGCAGAAGATGTCGATCTGCCAGATGAAGAGCAGGTAGGCGAAGCCTGCGAACATGGGCGCCAGACGGGTTCGCTGCAGGTACTCCTTCCGGTAGAACCTGTAACCCGCCCAGTAGACCATGTACATGAGCACCAAGCCCACTACGCCCTGGTTCACGAGGATCTCCAGGAAGCTGCTGTGCATGTGCAGGTTGCTCGCGTGCTTCTCGCCCCAGAGCCTGGCCACATGATCGAGCAGGTGAATGTGCTGCTGGCCATTGTAGCCATTCCCGAAGAGCATGCCCCTGCGATCCTCGGTGGCCCATGTGGCGGCGTCCTCCCAGATGTAGGTGCGTCCGTTGAAGGTGGTCACATCCTCCTTGTTCACCCGGCTCAGGATCGCCGTGAAGAAGGGCAGGGACAGGATCTCGTAGATCAGCAGCGCGAAGCTCATCAACAGGGGCATGGTGAAGAGGCTCACGGGGTACATGAAGCGGAACCCCTTCACCGCACGGGTCAGGAACAGGACGGTGAAGAGGAAGAAGATCATGATGGAAAGACGGCTGTTCACGCTCATCATCACCACAAGGTCCGCAGCGTACACCCCCACGAGCAGGATCCAGCGCATGGGATCGCGCTGGAGGTCGCGGATGTAGAACAACAGCATCAGGTTCACCAATGCCAGCACGTGCGCCGAATCGTAGATGCCCATGAAGAAGGGAAGGCTGATCCTTCCCTCGAAGCTGTGCAGGAGGTTGTGCATTCCTGCCGCATAGCCCAGCAGATTGATCACGACCAGGATCAACAAGCTCTTCAGGATCATCCACGACATGTCGAAGTCGTCGTTGTCGCGGTTGTACACCTGCACCACCACCCCGGCGAAGAAGGGCATGGAGAAGAGGATCATGATGGCCGGCACGCTCACGGGGTTCGAGAGGTAGGGGCTATGGAACCGGTAGCCGACGTACACGCTGATCACTGCGCTGGTGATGAACGCCGTGCAGGTCCAGAAGGTCCGGTTCACCATGGGGGTGAAACGCCCCTTGTGCAGGAGGTCGAGCACATGGAAGAGCACGATCAGGAGGTACGGCAGGCCGCACATCAAAAGCCCCGTGGTGAAGCCTTTTTTAACCACGAGGTAGCTGGCGTAGCCGTTGAACGGCAGTGCCAGCAGGAACAGGGTGTTGATGATGTCGCGCTTCCTGATCATGGAAAGTCGCGGGCCATCAGCCCAGGCCGAGCTTGCGCTGCATTTCGCCCAGGAAGGGCGTGATGGCCTTGTCCACCTGGTCTGGCAGCAGGGCCTTGATCGCGTTCTTGAACCTGCGGAACAACGGGGTGCGGACGTATCGCTCGAAATAGGCCTTGTCGCGGGGCGTGTCCACCAACATGGTGCCCGGGTGCACCAGCGGGAAGTCGATCTGGTGCAGCTCCTCCTTGTTTCGGATGTCGGTTTCCTTCACCGTATGGGTGCCCTCGCCCACGAACCCGATGTTCCGGCACAGGTTCACCGAGGGAATGATGTTCATGCCGCGGTTGAGGATCTTGGCCAGGTCGAACTGGTAGTCCCAGGCCGTGGGGATGGTGCCGTTCCAGGTGGCCTCGAAGATGGCCATGGCTTCGTCCTTCTCGGCGGCACTGATGAAGTACCCGTCCAGAAGTCCGCTGTCGCGCACCATGGGCCAGGAAGCCATGTTCACATCGAACCGGCGCCAGCTCCGGCGCCAGCTTGCCCAGCCCCAGTAGGCGCCATAGCCGTGCTCGCTGAACCAGTAGCTGTCGTTGTTCTGCTGCGGCCATTCGGTCATCAGGTTGTTGCCGTTGATGGCCCAGATCCGTTCATCGTTGCGGTAGCGCTCCAGCAATTCGGCGCAGAAGGGGAAGAAGCTCTGTGCCGGCACGATGTCATCCTCCAGCACGATCCCTTCCTCCTCGTGATCGAAGAACCACGAAATGGCCTCGCTCATCCCCCACTTGCTTCCGCGGTTCACATCGCTGAAGCGGGTGTGCAGTTCGCACGGCCAGTCCACCATGCCGGCCAGGGCCCGCACCTCGGCGCATTGCTGCCACTCCTTCTCGTTGCGCCCACCGTCGCAGGCGAAATAGAGCCTCGGCGGCCTTGCGATCCGCAGCGCATCGAACACCTGACGCGTGGTATCGGCGCGTTTGAACGCGGTCACGAGCACGGGCAGGTGTGTGGGGCGTCCCTGTGTCATGGGTCAATGGAAGACGTTCACCTCGTTGTTGCGGTGGAAGAGCGAATAGTGCTGGAACATGGAAACGACATGGCGGGCGACCTGCCGGGGCGTGGCGAACTCGTCCACGAAGCGGTAGAGGAACAGCTGCATGCGGCCCGTCCACCGCACGCTCACGTCCTGCACGATGTTGCCGTACCGATCATGGGGCAGGATCTCCACGCATCCACCGGCGAACACCGTGGGCAGCAACATATTGCTTCCGTGCACACCCACCACCACCTGGCTCCTGGCATAGGCCTGGCACCAGGCCCTTTCGGTGTCCGCGTCCATCTTCCGGGTCCGCAGATCCTCCGCACCGTACCGGGCGAGCGCCGGCGTACCGAGGCCCACCACGGTGAACCGCGTTCCCGGCCGTGCCTTCCGGATCTCGCGCATGGTCCGCAAGATCAGCCGGTCCTGGCGTTGCACGAACCAGCGGCCCAGGCTGTTCTTCACACCCAGCTTGTTGAGCACGCGGTAGCAGAACTTGCCGAAAGGCGAGGCGAACCACAGCCGGTCTTCGCGCGCCACGAAGGTGACGTGCGCGGGTGCGGTGGTGAAGTCGGACCGGTCGAACGGCCGTATCCCCGTGAAACCCTCGATGCGGATGTGCTCCGGATGGCTGTACGCACGGGCGAGGTGGATCTCCTCGTATTCCCGCGAACGTTCCTGCACGAAGGCATCGATCGCCGTGTGCCATTGCTGCATGCGACCGAGGCCGAGATCCACCAGCCACACCTCGGCCACGCCTTCCGGTACCAGCCAGGCATAGCTCTTCGGCAGGACCAGGACCAGACCGAGGTCGGGCCATTTCTCCAGGTAATGTTGGGCGTTGAACAGTTTCAACAGCACATGGCCGTAGAGGAAATCGAGCGTGTTCAGGATCACCACCCGCGAGGCCTTGCGCCGTACGATGCGCTCGATGTGCACCGGTGCGTCGGAAGGCGAGCCAAAGGCGCGCATGAGCGGCCCGTGGATCCAGCCTTCACCGTTGGTGGGGTTGAACAAGCGCCCGGTCGCCCGGTCGATGGCCATGGGGTGGTCCACCGCGAAGCCCACCGGCAGATCGCGGAGCATGTCGAGGCCGCAGCCCGTGCACAGGTAGCTTCCCATCACGTGGATGCCCGGCCACACGGTACCCTTCGCCTTGAGGTCGGAGGAGCCGCACGAAGGGCACACCAGATCGCTGAAGAGCACGGGATGGATCGGAACCAGATCGGGGTGCTGGACCATGGGATCAATGGAATCGGTGGAGCCGCCAGAAGGTGGCGATGCCGCGCAGCATCCAGGCGAGGTTCGGGCGCGCCTCGCGGTAGAAGAGGTCCACGATGAAGATGCTGATGGCGAAGGAGATGATCGTGGCCAGGATGGCACCCTCGGCACGGAACGCGGGGATCAGGTAGTAGTTCAAGGCGATGTTGGTGACGGCGCCCACCAGCGCGGTCATGAGCGAGTACTTGAACAGGCTCTCATTGGTGATGAAGCTGCTCTTGGCAACGCCCATGTTGGTGAAGAAGAGCCTCACCGCGAAGAGCGCCAGCAATCCGCCGGCCACGCGATAGGTCTCGCCGTACAGCAGCACCACCAGCCATTCCGCACAGAAGTAGAGCGGCACCGCGGTGATCAGGAACAACGTGAACATGAGCCGGTATTGGTTCAGCAGCCGGTCCTGGTACTTGGCCTGTCCCTCCATGCGCGCACGTGTGATCGATGGGGCGAGCGACTTCTGCACGATCACGGGAAGGAAGCCGAGGGCCTCGATCATCTTCAACGCCACGGAGTATTGCCCCACCTGCGCGTAGGCACCCTGTTCACCCAGGTCCGAGCGCTTCAGTACGTCGAAGATCATGACCTGGTCGATGCGGGCATGCACGAACAAGGCGATCCCATAGAGCAACAAGGGCCAGGACTGGTGAAGCAGGTGCGCGAGCATGGTGCGCGTCACCTTCCATTCGCGCCAGCGCAAGCCTGCCGCACCGTAGGCCACCTGAAAGCCGATGGCGGCCGCGAGGGCATCGAGCACGTAGCTCCATGCGAACAGGATCAGCGGTGCATGCCACCAGCACAGGGCCAGTTTGAACAACGCGCTGGCCAGCGACTGCGCGATGTTCACCCGGGCGATCCGCCCCCCTTCCACGTTCGCCTGGAAGTGGTATTCGATCACCCCGAACGCCTTGAACAATTCACCGAGGGCGATGATCATGACCATGGCCGTGGTGAGCCCGTCCATGTGGTTCACGAAGGTGCCCACGAACACCACGATGCCCAGCAGCACGCCACCGAGGAACTTCAGCATGGCGGCCGAACCGAGCAGTTCATCGCGGCGACCGGGCTCCTTCACCAGGTCGCGCACAACGATCTCGTCCAGTCCCATGCTGGTGAACGCGAAGAACAGGCCCACGAAGCCGCTGGCGTAGTTCAGGTGCCCGAAGCCGTCGTCGCGCAGGTAGCGGGCCATGTAGATGCCCGTCACGAGCACGCTGCCCAGACGGATCATCCGGTCCACGAACATCCACGAGGTGTTCTTCAGGTATTTTCTGAAGCCTTCGGAGCGGAACATGCGCCTGCCCCGTGCTAATTCACGTAGTAGCCGTAACCCTCACCGAAGCCGGGGCCGGCCTTCACGTCGTTGAGGAGCAGATCGAGATGCTGCACCTTCTTGTCGGCGTACATCTCGTTGATCAGACGCAACTGGCCGCGACGGGTGTGCCCCTGCCGCACCACGTACAGGCTCACATCCACATGCCGCATGAGCACGACGAATTCGCTCACCAG
>CAZFAW010000107.1:0-7991 GCA_964517015.1 uncultured Chryseobacterium sp. | reverse complement strand
ATCGACGGCGTATTACGCGTGGCCGGAAGGATCAACCCGTTCATCGCATCTGATGTTAGCGCAGCAGCGCAGCCACCTGGCTGGTGCACAGGAATTCATCATCGGCGGTCTGCTCAATGCTTGCTTTCAAGCGGCTGCCGGTCTTCTTGGCGATCTGCAACATGCCGAGGCCGGCACCGCCCTTCTCCCCGAAGCTCTCGTTGGTCAACTGGTCCCTGAACGCGGCAAGCACCTGGTCGCTGGTCATGCCATTGATCTCGGACACGGTGCGCATGAGGCGTTCTGCATCGGCGCGTGCTGCGGTATTGGTGATGCTGACCACCAGGAGATCGCCCTCAATGCGCCATTCGAAGCTCACACCCCCTGACACGCAATAGCGTTGTGCGTTATCGAGGAGTTCCAGCGCGATGCCGCACAGCTTCTTCAGATCCGTTCGCCTTCCGAGGTTCGCGAGGCTCACGGCCTTGAGAAGGTCAAGCAGTTGGATGCGCACTTCCGTGCTCAACTGCCCTTCGTATTGGATCAGGTTCGAACTCATTGGAGCGTGCCGTTCAACGGCGATCTTCACGGGTGGGTTACGGCCGTGCGCCACCGGGCGTTGGGCGCTTGGGCACGAAATGGAACGGGAAACCGAGCAGGTCCATGAGGGTCTCGCCCGATTCCTGCATGAATTCGTCGTCTTCATCGACCACCCATTCCACGCGTACGGCCTTCCCCTGTTCATGACCTGCTTTCAGCGGGCGCAGCACATTGAAAAGCGCCTTCAAGGAGGATGAATTGAAATAGGTCAGGTCGACCCGTACCGTGAACGGTCCCTCATGCTTCCCGACCGCCGTTTCGCAGAAATGCACGGCCGGCCGGTAGAACTGCATGGCATGTTCCGGGACCGAGGTGCCGCAGATGCTCAGGCAGCCTGTTGGCTCGTGCCAGGCCATCTCGGGTGTTCGTGCGGTGGCCGGGATGTGGGTGTGGTCCATGTTCAAGGTACCCTTCAAAGTGTTGCGCTGACCTGGCTGTGACAGATGAAATGCCCCTCCTCCGTGCTTGTGGTCCATGCGTCGATCACGTGACCCGGCTTGCGGGCGATCTGGAGGAACCCCAGGCCGGCACCGCCCTTATCGCCGAACCCTTCGTCGCAGAGCTGGCGGGAATAAGCGTCCTGGATCTCTTCTTGTGTCATGCAGCGGATACGTTGAACGGTTGCGATCAAGCGTTGGGCATCGCTGGCCGAGGCGAGGTTCTGGACCTTGACCAACAAGGTCCCGAACTGGATGCGCCAGTCGAACACCATCTGTTCCTGCTGGCCATAGCGTTCGGCATTGTCAAGGAGTTCCATTCCGATGGCGCAGAGCCGTTTCAGATCGCGGCGATGGCCAAGATTGGCATTGGCGGAATCGTGCAGCAACCGTGTCAATTGCGCCCGGACATCGCCGATCAACCGGCCGCTGTAGCGAATGTTGCTTCCGTTCATCATGCTGCCTTGATCGCCGAGCAGGCTTCCGTATAGTGGATGTTGAGGAGGAGCATGTCGTCCGTTTGCGGCGTGTCACCCATCCATTGATCGATCGTGCCGGCGAATACGCCCCGTCGTTCGTTCTCAGCGATGCCTTCGAGCAGGCCGAGCACCTCCCGCAATCGACGCGAGGAGAATTTCTTGCCTTCCTGCCCGAATTGGTGGATCACGCCGTCGCTGAAGAGCGCCAGCCGATCACCGGTGCTCAAGGCGATCCTTTCATGCGGGTGGGTACCGGCCACTTCCACGATGCGGTCGTCCATGGCACGAAGCCCGCCTTCCAATACCATGTGGCGATCGCCTTGGATCAGGATGGCTTTGCTGTGGAGGCCTGCGAAATCGAGCTCGTTCCGGGAGAGGTCGAGCGTGGCCAGGCCCATGTCCATGCTGTCGTCCACGCCTTCTTCGCCGTGCCGGCTGCGCATGGTCAAACGCACGCGGTCGAAGAGCGCGGCCAGCACCTCCTTGCTGGAGGCCTCGGGCCGCTCCGCGATCACCTGGTGCAGGTTGTAGTAGGCAATGAAGGATAACATGGCGGCAGGAACGCCGTGCCCGGTGCAGTCGATGGCCGCGACATAGAGGCGTTGGCCGGAACGATGCACGAACGGCAGGTCGCCGCTCACCTCGCTTTGCGGCCGGAAGAAGATGAAGCTGCCGGGCAAGTGCGCCTGGATGTCGGCCTCTGTGGGCACAATGGCGCTTTGGATGTGCCTGGCGTACGTAATGCTGCCGACCAGGTCGGCATTGGTTTGTTCCAACTGACCGTTGATCCGTTCGATCTCCTTCACATGGCCGCGGATCAACCGGTTCTTCGTCGAAACCTTTCGCTTCATCCACCAGAAGAAAAGGGCGAAACCTGCCACGATAGCCGCGATGATGGTCGAGGACCACATCATCAACCGGGCACGTCGTTGTTCCGCCCGGCGAACTTCCCGGTCCTTCTGTAGGATCTCGTTCGATCGTTCGAGCACCGCCATCGCATCCGCTTGTTGCTTTTGTTCAAGGTCGAGCCGTGAGAGTTTCAAGCGTTGGATCGTTCGCTGCGATTCGAGCTGTTCGATCTCACGGGAGCGACGCACCGCGTCCAGTTCGGCTTCTGAAAGTCGCAGCGCTTGTTGGGCCTGCTCCCGTGCAAGGGCTTCCTTCTCGAGCCGGGCGTCCTTCAATTCCTGGGCATAGAACATCAGATCGATGCCTTTGCGCAACGTATCCGCTGCCAGTTGGTCCTGTGCATCCTGGAATCGAAGTCGTTGCTCGTGCGCGACCAGTGCGAGCAGGTCCTTTTCCTGTTCCTGCATGCGGTAGGCGTTCTGTTCACGGTCGCGTTCCCGGTTGCGCGCATCCCGCTCCGCCTGCAATTGCAGCATCTTCAGTTCATTGGCGTGCGCCTGCGCCTCGGCGCGAAGGCCTTGGGCCTCCGTGGCGCGGATCAGGATCTCCGATGCCTGTGCTTGCGTGCTCCCGGCCCCCGCGACCATGGCAGCGGTCCGGGCTTCCAACGCGTACGATCGGGCGTCCGCCCATTGGCCATCCATCAGGAACAGGCCGGCTTTCAGGGTCAAGGCGTCCGCGATGTTGCTTTCGTCCCCACGCACGTTCATGGAACGGAGGGCGTCGTCCACGTTCGCATGCGCCTGTTCGAAACGACCGAGCTGGCCAAGGACCACGGCGAGGTTCATGGCCACGACTTCGGATCCTTCCGGGGACCCGATGAGTTGACGCCCTGCGTTGAGGAATTCCGACACCGCCTCGTCCTTATCGCCCGAAAGGGCGAGCATGCGAGCCAGGTCGTTGGTGGCTATGCCAAGTGCGTTGGCGCTGGATCCGTTGCGCAATTGTGCGATCAGTGCGCGTTGGTCCTTGATCGCATCGGCATGGAGGCCAGCGTTCAGTTCGTGCCGCGCGAGGTCGCCCAATGCGCGTTGGATGGTGGCGCGGTCGCGGGTGTCGTGTGCTGCGGCCAATGCCTCTTGGGCGGCATGCACCGCTCCCGGCCGGTCGCCGACAAGGTCCTTGTTCCGTGCCAGCAAGCGAAGCAGTTCCCACTGTTCTGCGTTGCCGAGGGCACCGGCAAGGCGTGCAGCTTCGGCGTAGTCGATCGCCTTTGTGGACACCCCCGCCACATCCTCGATCCGGGCTGCGAGCGAATTGGCGCGCGCGATCCACCTGGGTTCCGATCCCTGCAGTTCGGAGAGCGCGCGCAAGGCGTTCGCAAGGGCAGAAAGGGTGTGATTGCGCGAGAGGTCCGCCTGGGCCAGGAGCATCGAACAGCGGCCGGCCCAGAAGGCCAGGTCGTTCCTGCGCGCTTCGTCATGTCCCGCATGGGCGAGGTCTGCGGCATCCTCCAGCGCACCGCGATCGAGTTGGACCTGTGCTGCCTGGACCAACAGCTCGAGCCGTTTATCGGGTTCCTCGGCGGTGTTCATTCGGGCCAACAACGCCACCTCCGGCTGTGCCATGGACGTGGTGACCACCATGGCGAGGATACACGTTGTCGCTGTGCGGTTCATAGGGGAACGGTGTATCGAACGGAACACGTCCATTCTCGGCCTCTACCCGGTAATGGATCGCTGCCGTTGTTGTAGGGGCTCAGGATACGCGCCCCGGCGTCGAGGGCATCGCTGATCCCCAGCCTGAGCTCCAAGCCGGGCAGCCGCTTGCACGAGGCCCTGAGGCCCGCGTTCACCGTGAAGGTCGATCCATATTCCGCCAGGCCCAGCTCCATTGCCTCTGGAGCGGTGAATTGGTATGCGTGCGCCCGGCTTTGCCAGATGGCTGCGATCTCCGGCTGTAAGAGGGTGCTGAACCGCGCATGAAGCAGTGCGACGGCTTTGTACCGGGGCATTCCTTGAAAGGCAGGCCCGCAGTCTTCGGGCAGGGCGATCTCCGGCAGATCCGCGGGGTCGGACAGGCTTTCATACATGCTAAGGGCGGTGTAGGCCCCGAATTTCCCGGCCGCACCTCGCGCACTCAGTTCGAGCCCCTGGGTGGCCGCGCATTCTCGGTTCAGATAACTGTCGAGGGTCTCTTCGTCGAAGACGAATACGATAGGATCCCGCATATCAACGCGGAATGCGCTCAACGCGACTTGAACGTGCGCATTGGGCCTGAAGCCTGCTTCGGCCTCCAGGGTGTTCACCTGTTCGCTCGCGATCATGGACCCGTCCGGACCGGATTCGATGTTGGCCATGGTGGGTAGCTTGAACGCCTTCGCCGCCAGCGCCTTGAAATGGAATTTCCCGAACAATGCCGTGTAGGCGATCCGAGGCGCATACTGTTGGCCCACCATGCTTTGGTGTTCCGCCCGGAAGCCCAGGATCACGTTGCCCCATGATGCGTGTGTGGATACTTCCAGGAAACCCGCGAGATCATGGATGGAGAAGTGCTGGCCCGGGACGATGTTGAACTCCTGCCCGGGCAGCGGATCACTGAGCCGGTAGGTATCGTACCAACCCTGAATGCCGGCTTGCGCACGGATCCATTTCCGAGGCGCATAGCGCCACACGGCCGAGGCGCTGGTGCGTTGATCGGCGGTGTTCAGGGAAATGGCGCTCCACGTGGTATCGTTCAGGTAGTTCCAGGGGAGCATCCAGGACATGGAACCGGTACATATGATACTGGCATGACGCCCGAGATCGAAGGAATTCTCGAAGCGAAGCGTGGCATTCCGCAAGTGCACGGAAATGGACCGATCGCTGATCCGATGGATCCGATCGCCCAGGAAGAACTGGGCGCGAAGTTTCCGGCGGGAAAATCCGATCTGCCCGGTGAAGGCCTGTGCACCGCTCGCATTGGCATAGTCCACCATGGTCCCATCGGGGCGTTCGGCGGTTCGTGCGGAAAGCACCTCCTGCACCATGGACAAGCTGTAGTTCACCTGGGCCAACTCGCTGAGGCGATGGCTGCCAAGCACCGAGGTGCGGGAACGGGCGATGCGATCGCTGGCGACCGCGCACATGGCGGTCAATTCGGTCCCCTCCCGAGCACCTGCATCGCGTGTGATCACGTTCACCACCCCCAAGGCGGCGAAACCGCCGTACATGACGGAGCCCGGCCCGTTGATCACCTCGATCCGTTCCACGTTCTCGACGGGAAGTTGGAGGGCGAGGCCCGCCGTACCATAGGAGGTCTCGTTCAGGGGGATCCCATCCAGCATCACGAGGCATTTGCCCTCTTCCGCCCAATTCCCGCGAATCCCGAGGCCCACCACGTCATCCACATCGCGCCCCAGCGACACGCCGGGCACCAGCAACATGGCCTCCTGCAGGGTTTGCGCGCCGGAGGTCATCAATTCCTGCCGCGTGATCACATGCACAATGCCGGGCGCTTCGCGCAGGTCGCGCGAGGTGCGGTCTGCAAGGTCCGTCTTCAGGGAACGGTCCACATGGATGTTCGCACTATCGGCCAGAAGATCGGCCACCGTGCCCTGCAACATGCCATCCGGCCGGGGCGATTGTGCGGCCGATCGTGCTACCAGCAACGGAACAAGAAGGAGGAGGCCGGTTCGCGGGATCATGGTGCGCCTTGACCGGGGAGAGGCGGCCATGTTCGGCCCCTTGCAACGGGCGCAACCGGCGATGGTTCCGATCGTGGATCGAATTCTACGAAGGAGTTCCTTTGTGGCCGGATGAAGGCACGCACACTGAAGCGCACCCGGGTGAACGTGGTGACCATGGGGTGTTCCAAGAACACCTTCGATAGCGAAGTGCTGATGGCCCAGTTGAAGGCCAATGGCATGGAGGTGGAACACGAGAGCGCGACCGGCGAACACCAAGTGGTGGTGATCAACACCTGCGGGTTCATCGAAAGCGCGAAGCAGGAGAGCATCGATACCATCCTGCACTTCGTTCGTGAGAAGGAAAAGGGGCTGGTGGAGAAGGTGTACGTGACGGGCTGCCTGAGCCAGCGCTACGGTCCGGAGCTGAAGGAGGGCATTCCGCAAGTGGACGCATGGTTCGGCACGCGCGACCTGCCGCGCCTGTTGAAGACCCTGAAGGCGGACTACAAGCATGAACTGGTAGGGGAGCGGTTGCTCACCACGCCAGTGCACTACGCCTACTTCAAGATCAGCGAAGGCTGCGACCGGAAATGCTCCTTCTGTGCCATACCCTTGATGCGCGGCGCCCACATCAGCGTTCCGCTCGATGAGCTGGTGGCGCGCGCCACCCGCCTTGCGGCCGGCGGTACACGCGAACTGATCCTGATCGCCCAGGACCTGACCTACTACGGACTCGACCTGTACAGGAAGCGAATTCTTGCGGAACTCGTGGACCGATTGAGCGCCGTGATGGGGATCGATTGGATCCGGCTGCACTACGCGTTCCCCTCGGGGTTCCCCATGGAGGTACTGGACGTGATGCGCGAGCGCTCGAACGTCTGCAACTACCTGGACATGCCGCTTCAACACGGCAGTTCGCGCATGCTGGCGCGCATGCGCAGGGGCATCACCCAGGAAAGAACGGAGCGCCTGGTAGGGGAGATCCGCGATCGCGTACCGGGCATCGCCATTCGCACCACCCTGATCAGTGGGTTCCCGGGCGAGACCCAGGAAGACCACGAGGATTCACTGCGTTGGGTGGAACGCATGCGTTTCGACCGGCTAGGCTGCTTCACCTACAGCCACGAGGAGCACACGCACGCCCATTCCATGCACGACGATGTGCCGCAGGAAGTGAAGCAACAACGCGCCCAGGAGATCATGGAAGTGCAAGGCGGCATCAGCCACGAACTGAACCAGCGCAAGGTGGGCACGCGGTTCCAAGTCATGGTAGACAATGTGGAAGGAGGGATGTACCACGCCCGAACCGAGCACGACTCGCCCGAGGTGGACAACGACGTGCTGATCCCCACGCACACAGGCTACCTGCGTGTTGGCGACCTGAACGAGGTGATGATCACGGCCGCGCGCGAACACGAACTGGACGCGGTTCCGGTCTAACGCCCCCCGGGAGGAACCGTCGGCAGGCTCAGCACGATGGTGGTGCCGCCCGTGGGTTCTCCCACCACCTCGAAATCGCCGCCCAACAAGGCCATGATCCCCGAAACGATGATGTAGCCCAGGCCCTGCAGACCTTCTCCCTTCTCGTCCACGAACGGCCCGCTGCGGCGGATCCGCGTGATCTGCTCCATTGCTTTCGGGGAAAATCCAGGCCCCGTGTCCTTCACGATCAGATGATACACCTGGTCCACCAGCGAAGCGGAGACGCGGATCATGCCGCTGGAAGTATAGCTCACGGCGTTCATGAGCAGGTTGTTCAGGGCGATGGACAGGAGATCGGGATCCACCATGAGCACATCGTCCAAGGGAACTTCATTCACCAGGGAGAGGCCCTTTTCGGAAGCCTGTGCGCGCACACGGTCCAGCCCTTCGGCCACGAGCAGGTTCACCACCACGTGCCGGGGTTTGGGCACAATGCGGCCGTCCTGCTGCTTGATCCAGTTCAAGAGGTTCTGTGCGTTCACATAGAGCTTTTCGGAC
>CAZFAW010000106.1:2733-8003 GCA_964517015.1 uncultured Chryseobacterium sp. | reverse complement strand
GCTTTGATCCGTTGAAGGCGCGCCCCGGCCGGATCGGAGCCGATGCGCGGCGCCGTGCGGAAGTAGATGAGCAGCAGGAGCACCGGCGCGAAGAGCACCAGGGGAACAAGCGCAAGGACCATGGTCGTGAAGGCGGCGCAAAGGTGCGCGGCGCTGGCGTAGCTTCGACCATGCGCGCGACGGCACTGCTTCCGTTCATGTGCCCGATCTCCATGGTCCTGGCTCAAACCTGGACGCAACTGCCCGACTTCCCGGGCACCGCGCGCGACGATGCCGCCTCCTTTTCCATCGGCGACCGGATCCACGTGGGCACGGGCATGGAGGTCGGCTGGTCGCTGACGAACGATTGGTATGCGTTCGACGCGAGCACCGATACATGGACGCCGATCGCATCGCTTCCCGCCGAACCCCGCCAGTACAGCTGTGCCTTCGTCGCGAACGGGAAAGGGTACGTGTTCGGTGGGCTCGCTGCCGGAGGTGCATTGAACGATCTCTGGGAATACGACCCCCTGATGGACCAATGGACATCGCGTGCCCCGCTGCCCGCAGCGGGGCGATATGCGGCCGTGGCAACGTGCGCGAACGGGACCGGGATCGCCTTCGTTGCGACAGGCATGCTGGATGGCGGCGTGCCCACGAACGAGACTTGGAAGTACGATGCAGCAGCGGACAGCTGGTCACCCACCCTACCCGTTCCAGGACCCCCGCGCCATCGCGCCGCTGCGGCTGCATACCCGCTCCATGGCTTTGTGGTCTATGGTGGCGCGGATGCCGCCTTCAACGCCTTGACCGATAGCTGGCGTTACAGCGAAGATGCGGGCGGCCCGGAATGGCTGCCCGACAGCAGCTTGCCTGCGCCGCGTTACGGCAGCGATGCACGACCCGCGCCGTACCTCGTGATCGGAGGTGCGTTCACCGAGACCGACTTCCACGACCAGGTCTGGACCGCTGGTCCTTCCGGCTGGAGCGCTTGGCCCGAATTCGCAGGCGGGTCGCGGCGCGGTGCCGTGATCGGATGGGATGCCACACTGAACAACACGTACTACGGCACCGGGCTCGATGGATCATTGACGCGTCACAACGATTGGTGGAGGCTGACCACACCGGTGGGCATTGCGGGACCCGCGAATTCCTCGTTCGACCTGTGCACCGTTCCCGGGACCGGAGCGCTCCTGTTCCGCACTGCGGCGTCGGGGCCCATCCTCGTGATGATCTCCGATCCCGCGGGCCGGACCGTGCTTGTTCAACGATCCTTCACGAACACGCCCATCCCTACGATCGCCCTTTCCATCGGCACCTATGTGGTTTCCGTGATCGACCCCTCGAACCGGCGGTCCATCGCCCGCTGGACCAAGTTCTGATCACCGCTGCGCCGCGCTGTCCGCAGCCCCGTTCAGCTCCCATTCCTTGAAGGTCTGTGTGCCGTCGGGCGAGAAGTGGAAACCATCGAAGAACTGCTGGATGATCCCGTCGGACGGGTAGGCCCCGTCGCTGAGGATGGTGATCTGGAACAAGCGGTTGCCTGCGAGCAGCAGTTGCGAAACGATGTGCCGCCCATCGCTGTTGGCGCGGTATTTCACACCGGGATATCCGTTGATCCCGATCTTTTCCGTGGTGGGCGCACCGGTGATGCCGATCGCCTTCAAGGCGCCCGCCTCGGCACGATCCAGGAAGGCATCGGCCCCCACCTCGTTCACGAAAGTGCTGGGATAGTTGGAATAGGCCACCATGTAGGCCATGGTCACGCTCTCCTCGTACACGTAGGTGTCCATGCGCACCCTGCCCGCCTGGGTCTCCACGTCGTGCGCCTCGTGCACCGGCAAGCCCGGGAAGGCCGCGAAGAACTGACCGGTCTCGGAATGGAAGAGGCCATCGGGGCTCATCTTCCCGCCGGCCACATCGCGCCACCCGGCGAAGGGCTGCCGCGCCTTCACTTCGGCGCGTTCCTGTTGTGCGGGCCGATCGTTGCCGGCACAACCGGCCAGGACGGCGGCCAAGAGGATCGATGGCAGGGTCGCTCGCATGATGGGGATGCGTACGGCGAAAGTAGACCGGAGCGGCAGGCGGGCACCCGCCCACGATCGGTCGTTGACGAACGGCCGGAACGCCGGTACCCGCGCAACCGCGGCCGGATACATTCGTCCACCGATGCCGACCGATCGCCGGACGGCCGGTGAACGACCCGCGACCCCCGCGCCGTGATCTTCAACTCCTTCGTCTTCGTCGCCTTCTACCTGGTGGTGCTGGCGCTGTACTGGAATCTGCCGCGGCGGTGGCGCTGGTCCATGCTGTTGATGGCCAGTTGCGGGTTCTACATGGCCTTCGTGCCGGTGTACATCCTGATCCTCTTCTTCACCATCGGCGTGGACTTCTGGGCCGGGCAACTGATCGAGCGTTCGCAAGGCCGTACCCGTGAGCGCTGGCTCACGGCCAGCATCGTGGCCAACCTGGGCGTGCTGGCCTTCTTCAAGTACTACGCGTTCCTGAACGAGAACCTCTCGGCGCTGCTGGCCGGTGTGGGCATCGGCTTCCGCGCTCCGGAACTGGGCATCCTGCTGCCCATCGGCCTTTCCTTCCACACCTTCCAATCGCTGGCCTACACGATCGAGGTGTACCGGGGGAACCAGCGGGCGGAACGGCACCTGGGCTACTTCGCGTTGTACGTGATGTACTTCCCCCAGCTGGTGGCCGGCCCCATCGAACGGGCGGAGCACCTGCTGCCCCAGTTGCGCAACCCGCCCGCGCATTGGGACCATGCCCGCTTCCGTGCCGGCATCGCCCAGGCCCTCTTCGGCCTGTTCAAGAAGGTCTGTGTGGCCGATACGCTGGCGCTGCACGTGAACGCGGTGTACAACAGCCACAGCCTGCAGGGCGGCGCCGACCTGTTGCTGGCCACCGCGCTGTTCGCCTTCCAGATCTATTGCGACTTCAGCGGGTACAGCGATATCGCCGTGGGCGTGGCGCGCATGATGGGCGTGGACCTCATGGAGAACTTCCGACTCCCCTATTTCAGCAAGAGCGTGACGGAGTTCTGGCAGCGCTGGCACATCAGCCTGAGCACCTGGCTGCGCGACTACCTCTACATACCCCTGGGAGGGAACCGCCATGGTCGGTGGATGACCTACCGAAACCTGATGCTGACCATGCTGCTGGGCGGGCTGTGGCACGGTGCCAGCTGGAATTTCGTGATCTGGGGTGGCGCCAACGGCGCGTTCCTCTCCGCCGAACGTGCATTGGGCGTGAAGGCAGGCGCACCGGTTCCCTGGTACCTCCGGCCGTTCCGCGCGCTCTTCTGCTTCCTGCTGATCTGCTTCACGTGGGTCTTCTTCCGCGCGCAATCCTTCGCCCAGGCCATGGACATCCTGCACGGCATCGGCACCTGGCGCGGCGAGCCCTACATCCGCGACCTCGGCGTGTTCCTGAACCTGTCGGTGATGCTCGCCGCGCTGCTCGCGTTCGAATTCCTCTTCCTGCGCGGAAGGACGATGCAGGACCTTGCCAGGCGCTGGGGCGATGCGCGCACCGCGCTGTTCTGCGCGCTGGTGCTGGTGGTGATCGGCCTGTTCGGCGTGAGCGATGGGAGCCAGTTCATCTACTTCCAGTTCTGATGAAGCTGCATCCTTCGCTCCGTTTCACCCTGCTGGCGCTCACCATCGCCTTCGCGGCCGACCGCGCGGTGAGCTGGGTGCTCGAGCGGGCCTACCAGGCCGACCTGAACGGGCAGACCGGCGGGCAGATCAATCGCTACCTGCAACGCGCGAAGGTGCCGGACGTGCTGGTGATCGGCAGTTCCCGCGCGCACCACGGCGTGGACCCCGCCGTGATCGCACCGAACGGGTACAACCTCTCGCACAACGGCATGAACATCGCATTCCAGGCGGGACTGGTGGACCTGCTGGACCAACACGACCGCACGCCTGCGCGCCTGCTCCTGGTGCAGGTGCAACCCGAGGACCTGATCGGCGGCGATGCCGTGCTGCGCCACCTGCAATACCTCAAGTACCACCATGGCCGTTCGGCGTTCATCACCTCCGCGATCGACGGACTTAGCTGGAGCGAGCGGTTGAAATACCTGGCCGCTGGCCATCGCTTCAACGGTTCGGCGCTCACCATCCCCATCAATGCCCTTCGCCCCTACGCGACCGGTCCGGGCAACGGCTTCGAACCCTCGCCTTCGCAACCGAACGACACCGCGCGCGTGGCCCTCTCCTTCGACCTGCAGCGCACCACGGACAGTGCGTTGTTCGCACACGTTCCGGAGGATCCGATGGCCTCGGCCGGCGGCCGATGCCTGTCGCACATCCGCGAGGTCTGCGCCGCGCGGGGTGTGCAGCTCGTGCTCTTCACCGCACCATACCACGCCTGCACGGCGATCCGCCGCGAGGCGTACGCCCGGATCGGCGACGCCTTCCGCACGCACGGCTTCGAGTGGCTCGACTATTCCTGCGCTCCTCCGGCGGAGCTGCGCCACCTGCACTACTGGGTGGACAACGACCACGTGAACGCCGAGGGTGCACGAAAGCTCTCCGTGCGACTGGCCTTCGACCTGCGCCGCCTCGGCTACCTGAACTGGCACCCCACGCCGCCCTAACTTGCCCGCAGCATGATCGATCTGCGCAGCGACACCGTGACCCGGCCCACCGCGGCCATGCGCGAGGCCATGGCCCATGCGGAGCTCGGCGACGACGTGTTCGGCGAGGACCCCACCGTGCGCATGCTCGAGGAACGCGTGGCACGCCTGTTCGAGCACGAGGCCGCCGTGTTCTGCCCCAGCGGCACCATGACCAACCAGATCGCGATCAACGTGCACACACGGCCCGGAGACGAGGTGATCTGCGACGAAGGCGCGCACGTGTACCGGTACGAAGGCGGTGGCACCATGGCCAACAGCGGTTGCAGCGTGCGGCTCGTGGCCGGCGATCGCGGTCGCTTCACGGCGGCGCAGGTCGCCGCGGCGATCGGCAACCCGGCCGATGCGCACCAGGCCCGCAGCCGGTTGGTGGTGGTGGAGAACACGGCCAATCGCGGCGGCGGATCCATCTGGGATCCGGAGGCGGTACGCGGCATACGCGCCGTGTGCGACGGCCACGGACTGGCCCTCCACCTCGATGGCGCCCGCATCTTCAATGCCATGGCGGAAGACGGCACCGCGCCCGCGCAATGGGGCGCCCTGTTCCATTCGGTGAGCGTGTGCATGAGCAAAGGGCTCGGCGCGCCGGTGGGCAGCGTGCTCGTGGGCACCGCACCCTTCGTGCACGAAGCGCGGCGCA
>CAZFAW010000106.1:0-2633 GCA_964517015.1 uncultured Chryseobacterium sp. | reverse complement strand
CATGAGCTCCGAAGCACCGCTCCGTTCCACCTCCGACCGCTTGATCGTGGCAGGCACCGCGGTGCTGCTGGCCCTGGCGCTGGGCCTCCTGATCGCCAGCTGGCGCTATATCGACGCGCGCGGCGGCTCCCTCACCGAGCAGGACCTGCGCACCCACGTGGACGGCCTCGCCGCACGGTGCAATGCCTGGAGCGCCGCCTGGGGCGAGCGCCTGCACATCGAAGCGGCTTGGGTGTCGGCGCACGACAGCATGGACACGGAGGCCGCCGTGGATCGTTGGCGCACCCTCATGGACGCCTACTGGCCCGTGCTCGAAGTGCGGCTCGCCGATGAGGCCGGTAACGAACTGGCCCTGCTCCGCAACGACACCTCGTTCGTGCTGCGCCAGACCGTTGAGGGATCGGCGAACGGTCCTCCGGTGTCCATGCTCATCGAGCCGCTCCTCCAGGACAGTTCGCTTGCGCGCACCTGGATCGACAGCGTGGACCGCGACCCGCGCAAACAGGCCTGGTTCGGGCAATCCCTGCGGAACCGATCGATCGACCCCGCCTGGACCCTGGCCGATGACGTGCCGGGTGCCATGTGCATCGCACAGATGATCCGGCCGCACGATCCCGAGGGCCGCTTCCGCATCCTGCAGATCACCATCGACCCCGCGCGCACGGGCACCGAGATCCTGGGGCACTTGCACCAGGGCGGCCAATGGTCCATGGTCATGCTACCCGGGGAACACGAGATCGCGAACTCGCCCACGGTGGACGTGAAGTCCGACCCGGTGCTGCGTGGCGCGCTGGCGCACTGGCGGGGCGCCCGGAGCACCGCGCCCTTCACCGTGGAGGTGGGCAGCGGCAAGTACCGGTGCTGGTTCGAACCGCACGAGCTGAACGGCGTGCAGTTCATCATCGGTGGGATCGTACCCTACCGCGCGCAGGAGGAACTGGTGCGGCCCGCGCGCGCCTTCGTGGTGCTGGGCCTCGTGATCATCGCGCTGCTGGGCGCCTTGTTGCTGGTCGCCTACGCGCGCAAGCGTCGCGACCTGCTGCATCTGCGCCGGGAACAGGAACACGCCGAAGCGCAGCAGGCCCGGCTGGTGAAGGCGCTCGGCGAACGCGACGTGCTGGACCGCGAAACGCACCACCGCGTGAAGAACAACCTCCAGGTGGTGAGCAGCATGCTCAACCTGCAGGCACAGCGACTGGACGAAGGGCCGGTGAAGTCGGAATTCCTGCGGGGGAAGCAGCGCATCGACACGATGGCGCTGGTGCACCACAAGCTCTACGGCATGCCCGATCTGCGCGGCGTGGACCTTCGCACCTTCTTCGACGACCTGGTGCGCTCCGTGCGCGGGAACTTCGAGCCGCGCAGCAGCACGGTGAGCTTCCAGGTGGACACCGCCGGTTTGCGCGCCGACACGGACACCGCCATCGAGCTCGGGATCATCCTGTGCGAACTCGTGGCCAACTGCTACCAGCACGCCTTCCCCTATGCCACCGGTGGCCATATCGATGTGACCGTGACGCACGTGGAGAAGGACCTGCACCTGCTCACGGTGAAGGACAACGGCGTGGGCCTGGGAGCTCACGATGGACGCGACAAGGCCAAGCTGGGCCTGGAGATCGTGGAGGCGCTGGCCGGCCAGCTCGACGGGACGTTCCGGATGCGTTCCGAGGGTGGCGTCACCTTCGAAGTGGGCTTCCGCATGCAACCGTTGGCAGTGGCCCCCGATCCGGGAGCCTAGCGCAGCCACTCGATCTCCACGCGACGCTCGCGCGGGTCCCTGCCCGCACTGCGGCTGTCGCCGTAGTAGTTCACCAGCAGGCGCTCGGGAGCGATGCCACGCTGCAGCAGGTAGTTGCGCACCGCCTTCGCGCGCTGTTCGCTCAAGCGGAGGTTCGTGGCTGCATCGCCGCTGCGGTCGGTGTAACCGGTGATCAACACGCGGTCCTGCGGCGAACGGGCCAGCTGCTCGAAGACCTCGTTCAAGGCGAGCAGGTACTCAGGGTCGGGATCGGTGCGGTAGCGGGCGAACCGTATGGTGACGTTGCGGCCGGTGAGTTCGCTGAGGGCCGCGATGGGGTTGGCCTCTTCGGGCTGCGGTTGCACGGAGCCAAGGTCCTGTACGGAAAGTCGCAAGTCGTCGACCTGGCCCTGCAGATCGTCCAGTCGGTCGCGCATCTCCCAAAGTTCCTTCCGCTGGTCCATGCGATCGATGCGCTCGTTGATCGCGTCGAACTCCTGCTTCAACCAGCGATCGCGCTTGCGCAAGCGCGGCTGTTGCTCGGGCACTGCCGGGTGTTCTTCCATGGCCCGTTGGATCGCGGTGCCCAGGTACGCCTCCGGCAATGCCATACTGCTGTCGTTCACGCTCAGGTCGAGCGCGCAGAGGAAGTTGTTCTGGTCGAACACCGTTCCGCACACGCTGTTGATGCGTTCGCGCTGTCCGGCGGAAAGCGTGCGTTCCTCCGGCCGGAGCACATCCAGGTGCGCGAGCGCGAGCAGGTCGGCACGCATCTGTCGTTCAAGTTCCTGTCGTTGGCTGCGCACGTAGAAGTAGATCGCGAGGTACTTGTCCTGTTCATCGTCCACCACCGCGAACCGCGCCTGGCTCCAGTCGATGTGCACGAGCCGGATCA
>CAZFAW010000105.1:0-8027 GCA_964517015.1 uncultured Chryseobacterium sp. | reverse complement strand
CCCAATACATGTTCGACCGCCTGTCGGTCAACCCGGGCTCTGCCGGAACCGCCGGCAACCTGTGCGTGACCGCCTTGCTGCGTCAACAATGGACAGGTTTCGATGGAGCGCCCAAGACCGGCCTCTTCAACTTCCAGTCGCCCCTCACCAAGATCAGCAGCGGTGTTGGCCTGTCCGTTTACCTGGACAACCTTGGTCAGCAAAAGACCACCGCCGCGCGCCTGGCGTATTCCTATCACCGCAAGTTCGGTCCGGGTACCCTGGGTATCGGGATCTACGGAGGGCTCACCAGCCGTTCGCTCGGTAACGATTGGGTGGCGGTCGATCCTGTTTCCACCGACGATGCCATCCCCGATAACGGGGTGAGCGACGCCGGGTTCGACCTGGGGGCCGGTTTGTACTACGTATCGCCAACGTTCTACGTGGGATTGAGCAGCACCCAATTGCCCGAGACCGAGTTGAAGGAGGTGAGCATCAAGAACGCCCGGCACTATTACCTGATGGCCGGCTACGACTGGGCCATCGGTGGGAACAAGAAATACGTGTTGCAGCCCGGCCTGCTGATCAAGAGCGATGCAGCCTCCACCCAGTTCGACGTGAACGCGACCTTCCTTTATAACAACATGGTTTGGCTGGGCGTTACCTACCGGACCGAAGACGCGGTCGCTCCCATGATCGGGTACCACTATCAGTTCCCCAACGGCAAGGGTGCCCTTAAATTGGGGTACAGTTACGACGTGACCACCTCCGAATTGAAGAACTACAGCAGCGGGAGCCATGAGGTGATGCTGAACTACTGTTTCAAGATCGTGAAGCCGGAGAAGCGGGAGATCTACCGCAACCCCCGGTTCCTGATGTAAGCGACAACGCAACGAGCAAGACGTAACCCCACAACCCCAACCGCCGTACGAACAAACGACCTGAAGTGTCCGCTTACCCGGACAACGAGGGTTTCCCTGCAAGGATCGAACGGCATAAACGGAGGAACCATGGATCGTCGTCCCATTTTTTTCATCGGCGCCATAGGCTTGCTGGCGAGCTGTGGCGGAGGCGGACAGGGGCAGTTGATCGGTGTGCAAGGACGCCCGGATTGGTACCAGGTGGATCCCTACGGGATGAACTACATCCCCATGGGCAGCTACGTCATGGGCCCCAATGACCAGGATGCACCGTACGCCCAGGTCGCCACGGCGAAGACCGTTTCGGTGCAGGCGTTCTACATCGACCAGACCGAGATCACGAACAACGAATACCGTCAGTTCGTCTATTACGTCATCGATAGCACGGCACGCAGGATCCTCGGCGATGAGGACATCGGCGAATTCGTGATCTCCGAGGACGAGTTCGGTGAGGAGATCGACCCGCCGGTGATCAACTGGCAGGAGAAGCTCAATTGGTGGGGCGAGGAGGAACGGGAGGCGCTGGCCGACATGTTCTATCCGGAAAGCGAGCGCTTCTACAAGCGGAAGGAGATCGACACGCGCAAGCTGATGTTCGAGTATTACTGGATCGACCTGAAGGAAGCCGCCCGCAAGGCCGGACGGGATCTGGACCTGAGCTACACCAATACCAAGGGCCAGAACAACGCCATCCGCGGGCACAGCGATCGCAGCAAGTTCATCATCAAGGAGGTGATCAACGTGTATCCGGACACCCTGGCATGGGTCCACGACTTCACCTATTCGTTCAACGAGCCGATGACCGAGAACTACTTCTGGCATCCGGCATACGATGATTACCCCGTCGTTGGCCTGACCTGGCAGCAGTGCAACGCGTTCAACGTCTGGCGTACCCAGTTGATGAACACCTGGTTGGAGAGCGGCGGCGAGGCCTATGTGAACCGGTTCCGTCTTCCCACGGAGGCTGAGTGGGAGTATGCCGCCCGCGGTGGTCTGGACCAATCCCCCTATCCGTGGGGCGGTCCGTACATCCGCAACCGGCAAGGCTGCTTCCTGGGCAACTTCAAGCCTTTGAACGGCAACTACACCGACGATGGCGGGTTCCACACCGTTCCCGTGGACAGTTACAGTCCGAACGACTACGGCCTGTACAACATGGCCGGCAACGTGGCGGAGTGGACAAGCACCGCGTTCGATGAGAGCGTGTACCAGTTCAGCCACGACCTGAACCCGGAATATCAATACGACGCACTCGCCAACGATCCGCCGGCGCTCAAGCGCAAGGTGATCCGCGGAGGCTCCTGGAAGGACATCGGGCACTACCTGCAGACCGGCGCGCGCACCTATGAGTTCCAGGACACCGCGAAGTGCTACATCGGTTTCCGCAGTGTGATGACCTACCTGGGTCGTGGCAAGGCGGTGAACGCTGAAGACCTCTAGATCGACGATACCGGAAGAACCCCTCGCGTCCACCGTTACCTGAACGCGGCGGACGCATTTCACCCAGACAAGCACCCTCAGACCAACCCAAAAGCAAGGACGAACGATGAAACCCGGCAGCAAGAAGTGGAAGAACCTGATGGCCAAGCTCTACGGTATCGGAGCCGCCGTTGTGATCGTTGGCGCGTTGTTCAAGATCCAACACTGGCCGCTGGCCGGTTTCTTCCTGATCCTGGGCCTCAGTACGGAGGCCATCATCTTCTTCTTCTCGGCCTTCGAACCCCCGCACGAGGATCCGGATTGGAGCCTTGTGTATCCTGAACTGGCCACCGGCGAGCATGCCGAAGGGGACGAGTTCAAGAAGGAGGACCAGCGTTCGATCACCGAACAGCTCGACGACATGCTCGAGCAGGCCAAGATCGAACCGGACCTGATCGCCAGCCTGGGCGACGGCATGCGCAGCCTGAGCGATCAGGCCAAGCAGATGGGCCAGATCACCGGCGCTGCTTCCGCCACGAACGAATACGCCAGCAGTCTGAAGGACGCAGCCGGCAAGGTGAACAGCCTGAGCGACAGCTACGCCAAGGCGAGCGAGAGCCTGGTGGGCCTGGTGCAGAACGTGGATGCCGGCCGCAGCGCCGGCGAGAGCCTGAGCCGCATGAGCCAGAACCTCACCGCGCTCAATGAAATGTACGAGATGCAGTTGCGCAGCAGCCGTGAGAAGCTCGAGGCCGCGAACAAGATGTTCGAGGGTGTGGGCGAGCTCATGACCAACCTGAACAACTCCGTGAACGATACCAAACGTTACAAGGAGAACATCGCCACCTTGAGCGACAACCTGCAGAAGCTCAACACCGTGTACGGGAACATGCTCGCGGCCATGCAGGTCCGAGGTTGATCGTCCGCCATCGAGAACAGGATCCAGACCAACACCCATCCCTGAGACATGGCAAGTGGCAAGCTGTCCCCGAGACAGAAGATGATCAACATGATGTACCTGGTGCTGACGGCGCTCCTGGCGCTGAACGTATCCAAGGAGATCCTGGAGGCCTTCGTGACCGTGAACAACGGACTGGAAACCACCAAGGGCACGCTGAAGGAGAAGATGGACGCCACTTACAAGACGTTCCAGCAGTATGCCCAGGAGAACCAGACGAAGTACGGCGCCGCCTACAACACGGCCGCGGCCATCCAGAAGTCCGCGAGCGATCTGATCGCGCTCATCGACCGCACCAAGGCAAAGGTGATCGCCGAGACCGAGGGCAAGCCCGAGGACCAGGTGTTCGCCAACGACACGGTGATCAACCTGAAGTTGATCGACAAGAAGGACAACTACGATGTGATCACCGAAGTGATGATCGGTCCGGACGAAACCAACCCGAAGGAGGGCGAGTTCTCCGCCAAGGAGATGAAGACCAAGCTGGAAGCGTTCCGCGACCAGCTCCTTCAGGCCGCGCAAGGCAACGCCACCCTTACCGCGAACATCCAACGGACCTTCGATTTCCCCGTGGAAAAGGAAGGTGGTGAGACCGGCGTGAAGGTGACGTGGGAGGTGAAGAACTTCTACCACGTTCCCCTCGCCGCCGGAGTCTGCATCATGTCCAAGCTCCAGGGCGATATCCGCAACATGGAGAACGAGACGGTGAACCATCTGTTGGGCAGCGTGGAGCAGAAGAGCTTCAAGTTCAATACGCTCACGGCCATCGTGAAGCCCCAGAGCAGTTATGTGACCGTAGGCGGTACCTATCGGGCGGACATCTTCCTTGGTGCGTACGACAACCAGAACGCCCCGGAGGTCTATATCTGCGGCCCCGGCGCCACCGTCGATACCACGTCCAAACCCCCGAAGATCAACGGCGAAGCGATCAAGCTTCCCATGAACGGTTCCATGGCCCGTTTGGAGGAAACCGCCTCCGGTGCAGGCGTGAAGACGGTAAAGGGGATCATCAAGTTCAAGCCCGTGGGCGGCGAGGAACAGATCCAGGCCTTCGAGACCAGTTACGAAGTGGCCCAACCCAACCTGGTCGTGAGCCCGACGAAGATGAACGTGTTCTACCGCGGGGTGGAGAACCCGGTCAGCATCAGCGTGTCGGGATACAGTGACAAGGACATCGCTGCCAGCATGACCAACGGCCAGCTCTCCAAGGGCAAGGACGGTTGGATCGTGAAGCCCGGAAAGGAGAACGAGGCGGTGGTCTCCGCAACCGTTACCAACGTGGACGGCACAAAGAAGACCATGCAGGGCCAGAAGTTCCGCGTGAAGAACGTGCCGAACCCCACGCCCTACTTCGCCGGCAAGAGCGTGAGCGATGAGAACATCAAGAAGAGCGAACTGAGCGCCGCCCAGTACGTGATCGCCAAGATGGAGAACTTCGAGTTCGACCTGAAGTTCGAGGTGGTGGAGTTCAAGATCACCATGATCGTGGGCGGCACACCGATCGAGAAGATCAGCAAAGGCGCGGCGCTCTCGGGCGATATGAAGGAAATGGTGAGCAAGGCGAAGCCCGGTCAGAAGGTATACATCGAGGGCATCAAGGCACGCGGGCCGGATGGCACCGTGCGCAGCCTTGGATCGCTCTCGTTCAAGGTGATCTGATCAACCAAAGGACCGTACGCGATGAGGACCTGCAAGAACATCATCCTGGGCACCACGCTGCTGGCCGGTCTTACCGCCGCCACCGCTGTCGATGCACAAACGGTGCTCGATGGCGCATACATCAAGGAGAACACCAAGACGCAACGGGTGGTCCCCTATCCGCACATCCGCGAGGCGGACGTGATGTGGGCGCGCAGGGTCTGGCGTACGATCGACCTGCGGGAGAAGATCAACCACACGCTCTATTACCCGCTGGAGCCGATCAATGATCGCAAGAGCCTTTTCGATGTCATCAAGCAGGCCTTGATCACCGATGGCAGCATCACCGCCTACGATCCCGGGCCCCTGCTCCAGGACGATGAGTTCCGCAAGCCGCTCCTCACGAGCGAGTTGAAGGACATATTCACCCGAACGGACACCGTGTACGTCGAAGACCAGGATGGCAACATGGTGCCGCAGGTGGTGGAAACCACGCTGGAGAGCCGCGATGTGAAGATGTACCGCATCAAGGAGGACTGGATATTCGACAAGCAGCGCAGCAAGATCGATATCCGCATCCTGGGCATCGCTCCCATGCGCGAGGTGAAGGGAGAGGACGGCGAGATCCGTGGGTATGCACCGATCTTCTGGCTTTACTACCCGGAACTTCGCTATGTATTGGTGAACTGGGACGTGTTCAACCGGGAGAACGATGCCGAACGTCGAAGCTTCGAGAACATCTTCTGGACGCGCCAGTTCAACAGCTACATCACCAAGTGGAGCAACGTGTACGACAGGCAGATCGTGGACTACAAGCAAGGCATCGATGCATTGCTGGAAGGTGAGGAGATCAAGGAGGAACTCTTCAATTTCGAGCACGACCTCTGGAATTTCTGAGACGAACGACCTTTCAGGAAGCCCCCGGCACCCCGGGGGCTTCTACTTTTGCGGCCTTTCGCACCGAACGTCCATGCTCACCGTCAACGGCCTCACTTTGCATTTCGGCGAACGAGCCCTGTTCGACGGCGTTTCCTTCTTCATCGGCAACGATGACCGGGTCGGACTGGCCGGCAGGAACGGTGCCGGCAAGAGCACGCTGCTGAAGATCCTGGCCGGACAGCAGGCGTTCGATGGGGGAGCCATCGGCAAGCCCCGTGACCTCACCATCGGGTACCTGCCGCAGCAAATGGACCACGACCTCGCTTGCACACCGCGCCAGGTCGCCGAGAAGGCCTTCCAGGAAGCCCAGTCCCTTAAGGCGTCGCTGGAGCGTATCGAGAACGAATTGCAGCACGCCACCGATCACGATGCGCTGATGGACCTCTCCGCCATGCTCGCGCATGCGCATGAGCGGTTGAACGCGTTGGGCGCAGCGGACCATGAGGCGCAGATCGAAACGATCCTGAAGGGGATCGGATTCGTTGGTGAGGACCTGGACCGGCCCCTGAAGGAACTGAGCGGTGGATGGCGCATGCGCGCGGAATTGGCGCGCATCCTGCTCATGCGGCCCGACCTGTTGCTGCTGGACGAGCCCACCAATCATCTGGACCTGCCCGCCATCCAATGGCTGGAGGACCTCTTGCGCGATTACCCGGCCGCTTTGGTCCTGATCTCCCACGACAAGACCTTCCTTGATCGGCTCACCCACCGCACCATCGAGGTGTTCAATGGTCAGTTGATCGACCGGAAGGTGCCCTGGAGCCAGTACGTGGAGCTGCGCAAGCTCGAGCGCGAACAGCAGCAGAAGGCTGCGGTCGAACAACAGAAGTACATCGAGAAGACCCAGGAGCTGATCAACAAGTTCCGCGCGAAGAAGGACAAGGCGGCCTTCGCGCAGAGCCTGATCACCAAACTCGACAAGCTGGAACGTATCGAGGTGGACGACGTGGATCTCCGAAAGATGCTCGTGCGTTTCCCGCCCGCTCCGCATGCCGGGAAGATCATCGCAGAGCTGCGTGATGTGAGCAAGTCCTACGGGCGCAAGGAGATCTTCCACAACGCCGAGCTCACCATCGGCAAGGGCGAACACCTGGCGCTCGTAGGGGCGAACGGCACAGGGAAGAGCACGCTCATCCGGATGATCACGGGCAGCGAACCCTATTCCGGATCGATCAAGCCGGGGCACGGGGTGGTGCTCGGCTACTATGCACAGGATGCACCGGACAGGCTCGATCCCAAGCTCACCATCATGGAAACGGCCGAACTGGCCGCCAGCCCGGAGAACATGCCGCGGGTGCGCGCCATGCTCGGCGCCTTCCTCTTCAGCGGGGACGACGTGGACAAGAAGGTCAAGGTGCTCAGCGGTGGGGAGCGTGCACGCGTTGCACTGTGCTGCATGTTGCTGCGTCCCTTGAACTTCCTGTTGCTGGACGAACCCACGCACCACCTGGACATCCAGAGCAAGGACGTGCTTAAGGAAGCGCTGAAGAACTACGATGGCACGTTCCTGCTCGTGAGCCACGACCGAGACTTCCTCCATGGCCTCACGAACCGGTTGCTTGAACTCGAAGGAGGGCGCATTCGCGATCAGCATATGGACATCATGGAGCTGATCGAACGACGGAAGGCCTTGCAGCAGGCGGGCACCGGAGCATCGTCCAAGCCAGGGCCCAAGGCGGCTACGCCCCGCAACGACTACCACGAACGCAAGGAACGCGAGAAGGAACGGCGCAGGCTGGAGAACCAGGTGAAACGCCTTGAGGAACGTCTGGGTGAGCTGGAAAAAGAGGAGAAGGCGGCACAGGCCGGGCTGACCGGCGGTGGTGATACCGCAGGCTACGCGCGCCTCAGCGAACTGGCGGAGAGGATCGCTGCCGCCATGGGTGAATGGGAGCAAGCATCTCGGAAGCTGGCGGAGATCGGCGATATCGACACTTGAGCGTCGTTACTCATCACCTACCGGGGCATTCATAGGGGTGATCGCGCTCGTTGCCGATCGCTGAACCCCTCACCATGGCCACCTTGAAGCTGCCGCCTCGCCAAAAGATGATCAACATGATGTACCTCGTGCTCACAGCGATCCTCGCTTTGAACGTGAGCAAGGAGGTGCTCGACAGTTTCGTTCGGCTCGATGCGGACCTCGTGCGCAGTGAGCGTTCCCATGACCAGCAGGC
>CAZFAW010000104.1:0-8077 GCA_964517015.1 uncultured Chryseobacterium sp. | reverse complement strand
ATTGGTGTGGGCCCGATCCTTCGGCGGGCCGGGCTACGATGAAGGCGTATGCGTGAACGCGGCGAACGGCGGCCTGTTCCTCTCCGGCATTTTCGCCTCCACGGCCGATCTGGATCCCGGACCTGCGGTGCTCTCGCACACTTCCGCCGGTGATGCGGATGCGTTCCTGCTGAAGCTGGATACCGCAGGGGTGCTCATCCACGCCGCTTCCATGGGAGGCGGCGGCTCCGATCGCGCGCACGCCATGAAGACCAGCGGATCGGGTGCGTATTACGTGACCGGATGGTTCACCGGTACCACCGATCTCGACCCGGGCAACGGCACGGTGAGCGCGGCATCGGCCGGCAATTTCGATGGCTTCCTCCTGAAGCTCCGCGAAGCCGATGTGACCGCGATCGACGAGAGCAGCTCCGGGCAGGAGGACATGATCCTGTATCCGGTCCCCGCACGAGATCGGATCACCGTGCTCCTCCAGGAAGGGCTGATCGGGGAACGGGGCGTGATCCAGGTCGTGGATGCCACCGGCAAGTGCGTTCGCAACGAACCGGTCCCTTCATTCGGAACAGACCTCACGATCGAGCTACCACCGGGATCGGCCGAAGGCATGTACCAGGTGGTGATCACGACAGCAGGCAGCACGCTGCGACAGGCCCGATTCCTCCTGCTGCGATGATCGATCAAGGCGGCAGCGGCCCGAAGTAGTTCATGCAAGGTGTGCTGTACCACGGGCACCGCTCGAACAAGGGCAGTTCCACCGCCGTGGTGTCGCCGCGATCGATCGTGATCACCCCGAATGGCCCTTGCAACCATCGGCGCAAGCATGCGGTGTCGATCGGATCGGTGTACATCGTCGGCTTGGCGTGGTCCTTCAACAGTTTTTCGTAGTAGCGATCGTCCACATGTTCCTGGTCCAACAAGAGGTAATGCCCTGGTGGTATCTCCATGATCGCACGGCCTTTGCCATCGGTGGAGATCGTATCGATGATCGGTCGAAGCAGGTCGTTCGAGGCCATGCGGCCTGTGCTGTCCGGTGTTGCGGCCCGCACGAAGAAGCTCCCGCGCCACGGCATGGGCCGCGGCATGCCCTCAGGCCCCGGATCCGCTCCACCGCAATACGCGGCGGTGTTGGTAACGTGAAGTTGGAGCACGCCCGTGCGCCGTGCTTTCCCCGGGTCGAGAACGCCCGGCTCGGTGATACGATGCGTCGAGCACGCGGATAGCATGGAAGCGACGACGAGCAAGCAGCCGAAAAGCCTGTCCATGTGCATCGGTGTCCATCCGTGGTTCCAACTCACACCGTCGCGATCACCTTCAGTTCAATGGCGATCGGAGTGGGCAGGCAGTTGATCTCCAGGGTGGTGCGGCACGGCGGATCCTTCTCGAAGTACTCCTTCCACAAGCGGTTGTACGCGGGGAAGTCGTCCTTCATGTTGGTGAGGAACACGGTCACGTCCACGATCCTCTCCCAGCTGCTGCCACTGTCCTCCAGGATCCACTTCACGTTCTGGAACACGCTGCGCACCTGCGTTTCGATGTCGTAGGAAACGATGTTCCCGTTCGCATCGAGCTCCACACCGGGGATCTTCTTCGTACCACGCTCACGCGGTCCCACGCCGCTGAGGAAGAGCAGGTCGCCCACGCGGCGGGCATGCGGGTAGTGGCCCACGGGTTCGGGGGCCTTGGAGGAGGAGATCGCGCTCATGGCGCGTAAAGATGGCGATCGCGTTGCGCGCTCCCGTGGCCGGCGTCATTGGCGCAGGAACCTGCCTTCGGAGACCGAACCATCGATCCCCGTCACACGCAGGCTGTACGCGCCCGCCGGCAGGTCGCTCACATCGATGGGTCCGGACAAGGCGCCGGCCTCCAACTCGCGCACCATGCGGCCCGCTCCGTCGTGGATCATGGCCGAGACCGGTTGCGCGGCATTGGCAACGGGCTGCAGATGCACGACATCGCTGGCCGGGTTCGGGTACAGCGTGAGCACGGCACTGGTGCTGCGTTGCACCGGAACGATCGCGCTCCACGCCAGGGCACCATCGAGGTCCACCTGCTTCAACCGGTAGTAGCTAAGCCCCGGCAGCGGGTCGGTATCCACGAAAACGTAATCGAGCCGCACCTGGCTGTTGCCCGCGCCGGCCACTTCGCCGATCGTCGCGAAGTCGATCCCGTCGCGCGAACGCTCCACTTCGAAATGGTCGTTGGCCAGTTCGGTGGCGGTGGACCAGGAACACGGCACGGTGGCCCCCTGCGCCTGCGCGTCGAAGAACAACAGTTCCACGGGCAGGGGGTTGGCCGAAGTGCGGCTGGCCAGGGTGAACGGGGAGAACGCCGTCACTGCTGCCGCCGTGGTCACGGTCCCGCTGGTGGTGGTGCCGGTCCAGGAGCCGTTGCCATGGTCCTTCCATTGGCTGCCGTTCCAGCGCGCCACCACGAGATCGGCAGGGGCTGTCACGCCACAGCTGCGTGGGGTGTCCCATCCGAGCGTCACGCTCACGTTCGAGGCGCCGTTGGTGCGGTCCACGATCCAGTATTCGCAGTTGCTGAGGTGGTCGATGGTCGCATCCTTCAAGGCATCGTCGTAGAGCGGATCGGGATCCGCGTTGGTGTAGCGCGCCGTGAAGTGGTGGGTGACGTTCGCGGGCGCGGAAATGGAGACCGGTGCGTACACCCCGTTGTCGCCCACGGGGAAGGTGAAGGCCGTGTTGCCCGTCTTGCGCACGAACCCGTCCACGAAACTGGAGGCGTTGGCGGGGGTGGGGAAGGTGCACGTGCTGGCGAAACGCACGATGCCGTTGCCCGTGCTCGTGGTCGATGCCGCGTGGATCTCGCCGTTCATGAAGTCCGTGGCACCGTAGATGTCCATGGTCACGTTCAGGAACAGCCGGCCGCCGCCGCTGGTGTTCATGCGGAAGTGGCGGACGTTCGGCGGGAAGGCCGCTACGCCGTCGAATGCGCGATCGCCGGAGCCACCGATGACGGTGGCACCACCGTTCTGTCCGAACTGGATGATGCCTGTGGACCCCACCAGCGAGACATCGCCCATGAACGTGGTGTTGGCGGTGTACGCCACGTGCATGGTGCCGGCGCCGGCGCGTACCAGTTCCGCATCGTCATTGAACAAATCGGCGACCACGTTGGCAAGCAGGAGCTGGCCGGAGCCCAGGTTCTCCAGCCGTGCCGGTGCGTTGAAGGTGTTGCCTCCACGACTGCTGTTGTTCGCCGTGCCGCGCTTGGTCATCGTGGTGGTCCCGTTGAAGGTGCCACCATCGAGCAGCAGGCCGGGGGTGTCGGTGGTGAGCGGACCGTTGAAGGTGACACCCGTGCGGATCTGCAGGGTGCCTGTGCCGCCTGCGCCCATCGCGATGCTTTGCGCGGTACCACCGAGCTGGGTGAAGTTCCGCAGGTTCAGGGTACCGTTGGTGAAGCCGCCCGGACCGACGGTGATCGTATGCCCGCTGGCCAGGGTGGCGGATCCGGAATTCAGGCCCAGCCAGATCCCGCCCGTGCCGTTGCAGCTTACGCGCAGGTCGTCGTTGAACGCGTCGGCCAGCGTATTGCCCAGCTGCAAAGCGCCGTTCCCGTTCACGATCAGGTCCGTGGCCCCGTTGAAGGTGTTGCCGCCCGTGCTCACATCGGTCGAGGCGCCGGTCTTCGTGCAGTAGAGCGTCCCATTGAACGTGGTGCCGTTGAAGAACAGGGCCGAAGAGGTGGTGGTGAGCGGCGCATGGAACGTGTTACCGCTTTGGAAGTACAGGGCCGCCGCGCCGGTGCAAAGCAGGGTGTTGGACGGTGCCGTGCCCAGCTGCGTGAAATTCTTGAAGAGCAGGTTGCCACCGGTGAACCCGGCCGCCCCCACGGCGATCGTCCTGCCGGAGGCCAGCGTCGCACTGCCGCCGTTCTGCCCGAAGCGGATGCCCCCTGTGCTCGTGGAGTTCACCTGCACATCGTTGTTGAAGGCGTCGCTGCCGGTGGCGTGCAGCCAGAGCTCGCCACTGCCGGTGCTGGTGAATTCGCACGGGCCGTTGAACGTGTTGCCCCCCGTGCTCGCATCGTTCACCGCTCCGCTCTTGGTGAACTTCGACAGGTCCTGGAACGTGCCACCGTTCAAGTACAACCGTGGCGAGACGGTGGTGAGCGGCGCGTTGAACTCCGTGCCGGTGTAGACGATCAGGGTGGAGGTGCCCGTGGTGGTGAGGCTGTGGGGCGTGGTTCCCAGTTGTTTGAAATTGTTGAAGGAAAGAATGCCCGCGGTGAATCCGCCCGACCCGACGGACAGCAGGTGCCCGGCGGCAAGGGTGCCGATACCGGCGCTGCTGCCCGTTCCGAAGCGGATCCCGCCGCCCCCGGGATTGGTCACCGTTACATCGTCGTTGTACTGGTCGTCCCCGTACACGTGCATGCGGATCTCGCCCGGGCCGGTGGTGGTCAGTTCGAGCGGTCCGTTGAAGGTGTTGCCGCCGTCGCTGTTGTCGTTTCCGCTGCCGGTCTTGGCGAACGATGCTTGGCCCTGGTAAAGGCCTCCGTTCAGGTAGACCCGCGGCGCGGAGGCCGTCACGTCGGCATTGAACACGGTGCCACCATAGATGTACAAGGTGCTGCTGCCGGTGGTGGTGAGCGATTGCGGTGTGGTGCCCAGCTGCACGAAATTGTCGAAGAGCAGTACGCCAGCGTCGAAACCGCCGCTGCCCACGGCCACTGTGTGCCCTGCTGCCAGGGTACCCGTGCCGCTGCTGCTGCCGGTCCCGAAGCGGATCCCGGCGCCACCGTTGCTGTTCACCCGCACCTCGTCGGCGAACGTGTCGTTGTTGTTCACGTGCAAACGCAGGTCGGCCGAACCGGTCACGGTGAGGTCGAGCGTGCTGTTGAACGCGTTGCCGCCGTTGCTGTTCACCGCGCTCGCGCCGGTCATGGTGGTGTTCACAGGGGCATTGAAGGTGGCGCCATCGAAGGCCACGCGCGGGGTAACGGTGGTGACCGCCCCGTTGAACGTGGTGCCGGTCATGAAGTAGAGCGTCGCGTTGCTCCCGCCCATCAGGATCGTTTGCGGTGTGGCGCCCAGTTGCGTGAAGTTCTTCAGCTGGAGGGATCCGGAAACGAAGCCCGCCGACCCTGCCGCGATGGTGCGTCCGGCGGCCAGCGTGCCCGATCCGCCGCCGATCCCGAAGGTGATGCCGCCCCCGCCCACCAGCGAATTCACGAACACATCGCCATTGAACTGGTCGGCGTTCGCATTGTGCAGCTGCATCTGCCCCGCACCGACGGTGGTGAGCTCCACGGTGGAGTTGAACACGCAGCCGCCTGCACCACCCGCACTGCTGGTACCGGTCATGGTGAAGCGGGCGGTGTCGTTGTAAGTACCGCCATCGAGCATGATCCGTGGCGCGGTGGCATCGAGCGTGCCGTTGAACACCGTACCGCTGCGCAGGTACAGGTCTGCCGTTCCGGTCAGGGTCAGCACCTGTGGTGTGGTGCCGAGTTGTTGGAAACCGCGGATCAGCAGCAACCCGGCATTGAACCCGCCCGAACCCACTGTGATCGTACGTCCCGCATCCAGGATGCCCGTGCCTCCACCATCACCGAAGCGCACGCCGCCCCCGCCGATGTTGTTCACGGTGATGTCCGCGTGGTACGCATCGGTGTTCGTGTTGCAGAGGTAGATCTGCCCCGTGCCCGTGGTGGTGATGTCGAGCGCGCCGTTGAAGGTGCAACCGCCCGTGCCGCTCGTACTGGTGTTGCCGGTCATCAGCAGGTGCGTGTTGCCGTTGTAGGTGCCGCCGTCCATCGCGATCCGCGGGGCCGTGGCATCCAGGTCCGCGTTGAACACGGTGCCGGGGCGCAGATAGAGGATGGACGTGCCGCCGAGCACGATCGATTGTGCCGTGGTACCGAGCTGTTGGAACCCGCGCAGCAGGAGCAGTCCGCTGGTGAAGCCGCCCGCACCCACGCCGATCGTGCGCCCCGCGGCCAGCAGCGCGGTGCCCCCGTTGTTCCCGAACCGCACGCCGCCACCCGAAGGAGAATTCACGAGGATATCGCCGTTGTACTGGTCGGTGCCGGTATCGCAAAAGTTGAACTCGCCGGCCCCGCTCGAGGTCACCGTCAAGGTGCTGTTGAAGATGCAATTGCCCGCGCCTGCAGAGCCGGTGGTGGAGGTGGTGGTGAGGTCGGTGGGAGCGTTGTAGGTGCCTCCATCCATCATGATCCGAGGGGCCACCACGGTGAGCGCGCCATCGAACGAGGTACCTGGACGGAAGTAGGCGATGGCCGTACCGGTCAGAGCGAGCGATTGCGCCGTGCCACCTGCCTGGTGGAAGTTCTTCAACAGCAGCAAGCCTGCGGAGTAGCCACCGGCGCCAACGGAAATGGTCCTGCCGGCGGCCAGGTTCGCCACGCCGCCATTGTTCCCGAAACGGATGCCGCCACCGGAGTTGGTCAGCACCACATCGCCGTTGTACAGATCGGTGCCGGTGTCGCACAGGCGCAGTTCACCGGCGCCGGTGCAATACAGTTCCAGGCGATCATTGAACGTGCAGCCACCCACGCCGGAAGAGGCGGTGCTGGCGGTATGCGTTACGGACGTGATGCCGTTGTACGTGCCGCCATCCATGTATACGTGCGGGGCGCTGACGGTGAGCGCACCGTTGAACACGGTGCCCGCCCGGAAATACACCTCCGCGGTGCCGGAGAAGGAGAGGTTCTGTGCCGTGGTGCCGAGTTGAACGAAGTCCAGCAGGAACAATCGGCCCGATCCGAACCCGCCGGTGCCTACCGCAATGGTGTACCCGCTGGCCAGCGTGGCGCCGCCCGTGCCCCAGCCGAAGCGCAGGTTGCCGGTGCTGGTGTTGTTCACGAGCAGGTCCCCGTTGTACTGGTCGCTGGAATTGTTCGCCACATACCAGTTCGCCGTGCTGGCGAGGCTCAGCTCCACCAGGGAGTTGAAGGTGTTGTTCCCGGTGCAGGTGTTGTCCGAAGTGCCCGTCTTCGTCAGGCGCACTGCCGCATTGAACACCGAACCGTTCAGGTACACGTTCGCGCTGTTGCCTTGCACGAGGGCTCCGAAGGTGGTACCGCTGAACGTGCAGGTACCCGTCGCCGAATTGAGGGCCAGCGTGCCGTTGTTCACCGTGCCACCGCTGAACGCGCCGTTCCCGTTCACGGTGAGCGAGAGACCGTTCAAGTTCAACGCACCGGTGGAAACCGTGAGGTTGTTCACGCTGCGTGGCGCATCGAGCACCACCGGCCCCGCGGCCGCAGGGATCACGGCATTATCGACAGCAAGGGGAAAACCCGTCGCCGGTGTCCAATTGCCTGTGTTGTTCCACGCGGAGTTCACGGCACCGGTCCAGGTGTAGGTCACTTGGGCCGAGGCGTCCCCTGGCGCGAGCAGCGCAAGGATCGCGGCGATCAACGAAATGGCGGTACGGGTGCACAGGAAGGTCCGTGAATGTCTCATCGGCAGCAGGAATTGAGCTACCGTCAATGGGGAGAGACATCGACGAAGGTGTCCTTTTTACCGATGGACCACGGAAAAGTTTCGGGGAGCGGTCGGCGCGACCCGACGCACCGTTCCCGGACCGGGGTGCCCGGCGGCACGGGACCTCCGGTGCCGTTCGCCGGGCGAGCACGACCTTCGCCGCATGGAGTGGAAAGGCGAAGGGTTCCTTGTGATGGCCGCGCTGTTGAGCGCCTGTGCCGCGGATCACGAAACCACCACGCCCACGGTGGGCCCGATCACGGAAAGCGTGTATGCGAGCGGTGTGGTGAAGGCCGCAGGGCAGTACCAGGTGTACCCCACCGTCACGGGCACCGTCGAGGCGTTGTTGGTGCACGAAGGCGATACGGTCAAGGCCGGCACCGCCCTTCTGCGCATCGATGATCGAAGCGCCGGCGCGCTCTCCCGGAGCTCGGCGGCCCAGGTGCGGCTGCTGGAACAGAACGCCTCCGATGCGGGGCCCGTGCTCGTCCAATTGCGCGAGGCCGTGGACCAGGCCCGCGACAGGTTCAAGCTCGACAGCGCGAACTACGAGCGGCAGAAGGCGTTGTGGGCGCAGGGGATCGGCAGCCGCAACGAGTTCGA
>CAZFAW010000103.1:0-8128 GCA_964517015.1 uncultured Chryseobacterium sp. | reverse complement strand
AGGCCAGCACGACAGGACCATGGTCCTTCCGTGGGCGCTCGGGTGTGCCCGGCACGTTCATGGGCGGCCAAAGTAGCGGGGGCTCACCAACCGCGGCGCTGGTACCACGCTCGCGCGATCACCGTGAGGGATCGCACCCGCACCGCGGCACTGTCGGGGATCTGCACGGCGACGCGCTCCATTGCCGGGCGGGCATCACCGGGAACATGGACCACGAGGTGCAGGGTGTCACCGGAAGGCCTTTCGCTCCAGGAGCGGCCCGACCCTTCCTCCGTGTACTCCGCCTTCGTTGCCGCAGCCCCTTCCAGTACCGCATGCAGTTCGAGCTCCGTCACCACCGCACTGTCGGAAGGGATCAATGCCCCCTTGATCTCCAGGCCACGCAGGCAGGGCCCGTTCGCACACGCCGCGGTATCGAGTTGCAACGTGCCCCGGAACGGAGCGGCACGTTCCTCCCAATCGAACAGCGTGTCGATCCGCTGCTCGCGCACGGCCGCACCGCGGCGGAACAACCAGATCTCGAAGGGCAGGCCGAAGACCTCCGTCTGTACATCGGGCACGAACACGTTCTCCAGGATGAAGTTCTTCTCGTTCAGCAGGTGCTCCAAGGGCATGCCTCCGTCCTTCGGGCAGAGCTGCGCATCCCACGCCAGGAGGTCGCCGTCGCGCATACCCCAATCGGGGCGGTCCCAATCGAGGAAGTAGATGATGCGCGCATCGGCGGTATCCCAGGGATCCACGCCGGCATGCACGCCGATGTGGGGAAAGAGGTAGGCGAGCCGCTGGCCGGGTGCACGAACGGCCCTGATCCGGTCGGCAGCGCGCTCCACGGTGCGTTGCATGGCGTTCGCAGGCACGGGCAGCTGCATCCGGCCCCGCACGTCGTTCACGCACCAATTGGCGAGCACGAGCAAAGCGACCGCACCCAGCGCCCAACGCCCGCGGAATGCCGGCACCCACCTCCGCCATGCCGCGGCCAGTGCATGCACCGTGAACAGCACCATGAGCGGCAGCGAGGTGGCCAGCACGCGGATCAGGCCCATGCTGCCGTGCCCGCCCTTCCACCACACGTAGCTGTGCGCAAGCCACATGGCGATGGCGGGAGCGGCGGCGAGCACGCTCATGCGCAGGTGGTCTTCGCGGCGTTCGCGGTCCACAACGATCAGCGCGGCCATGATCACGCATGAGAGCAGGAACAACGTGCGCAACGGTTCCCCCGCGATCGCGTCCCGCTGGTCCCAGAAATGCGAGAACGCACCGCTTCCGTAAATGTCGTTCCCGGGATAGGGGTCGTTGTGGAAGAACCAGAGCGGGTCGTGGAACACCGGCCAGCCGATCAGGCTGTACACCAACAGGCCGCACGCCAGCCAGGGCAGGGCCCGCCATTGGCGTTTCCAGACCAGCCAGGCGAACACGGCGGGCATGAAGGCTACATACTCCGGGCGGGCGAGCGGAACGAATGACGCCACGATGGCCCCCGGCACGTACCGTTCACGCACCAGGCACCACGCCACCACGATCGTCAACACCGCGAAGAGGGCCTCGGTCATGCCGGCCAGCAATACGTACAGGAAGGCCGGCGCGCAGAACAACAGCACGGGAACGGCCCAGGCCGCACCGGGCGCCTCGCGCCGAACGATCCCGATGCACAACCACGCCGCAACGAACGCCGATCCCGCGTTGAACAAGGTGACGCCCCACAGCCCGAGCTGTGCGAACGGGGAGGCGAGCAAGGTGAAGAGCGGCTTCGCCCAATGGTCCAGCAGCAACTCGGGATGCGCCCACGACCAGCGTGCGAAGAGGTAATGGTAGTCGCCGTCGGCCATTTCGAGCACGCCGGGGGAGGACACGCGCAGCAGGACGACCACGGCGGCAAGGAGCGCTGCGCACATCCACGCGCCGCGTTCCATCGTCCGGTCCTTCATGGTGGTTCAGAACCCGTATTTCACGATGCACCAGATGGCACGGATCCCGTCCTTCCATCCGATCTTCTTGCCTTCGGCATAGGTGCGGCCGTAGTAGCTGATACCGACCTCATAGATCCGCGCGCCCTTCACGCGGGCCAGTTTGGCGGTCACCTCGGGTTCGAACCCGAACCGCTTCTCCCGCAGGCGAAGGCCCTTCGCGATGTCCGTCCGGATCAGCTTGTAGCACGTTTCCATGTCCGTCAGGTTCAGGTTGTTGAACGCGTTGGACAGGAAGGTGAGGAACTTGTTGCCGATGCTGTGCCAGAAGAAGAGGATCCTGTGCGGATGATGGCCCATGAAGCGGGATCCGAACACCACATCGGCGAAGCCTTCGATCACCGGTTTCAACAACTGGGCGTATTCGCGTGGATCGTACTCCAGGTCGGCATCCTGCACGATCAGGTAGTCGCCGGTGGCCTCCTGGATGCCGCGATGGATGGCCGCGCCCTTGCCCATGTTCCGCGGTTGTTCGAAGAGCTGGATGCCGCGATCGGGGAAGCCCTCCTTGAACGCCTTCACACGGGCCGCCGTTGCATCGCGCGAACCGTCGTTCACCACGATGATCTCCCGCGACCAGTCATCGGGCAACGGGGCCGTCACCACACGCTCGAGGATGTCGGCAATGGTACGCTCCTCGTTGAAGGCGGGGATGATGATGGAGAGCTTGCGAGGGCTGTTCATCGCCTGGGGTTCCGCATAACGCACACGACCATGTCACTTCAACCGGTAGATCCGCGTTGCACCATACCGACCGACCGGATCGCTGAGGAACGAACGCAAATATGGTCGCTTCAACAATGCCGTGTCGGTCACGTACAGGAAGCGCGCGCCGTTCATCACGGTACCGGCAATGCTGGCACTGTCCTCAAGCGACCCCTTCGTTCCCAGGTTTTGCCAGCCTCGTTGTCCGGACAAATAGAGCCCCGCGCAGACCGTGTGGTCGGGCATGATCACGACGGTATCGCTGCGCTCGATGCCGATCGACCGTGCGTAGTGCTCGATCGTGAGCAAGTCGTTCAAGTGCCAGTAGCGGGTGATATCCCAATGGTCCAGCTCTGCTTTCGAGTGATGGAACATCCATCCACGACGGTCCGGCTCGCGCTCCCCCCGGGTACGGAATTCCATGTTCTCTCGCGCATAGAACACATTGACCATGAGCAAGGCCACTGCAGGAAGCACCGCTCGGTGGGTCCAGGCGGATGAGCCAGGGGAGCTCTGCAGGGTCCGGATCGCCGTGGCTATCGGCAATACGACGGCGATGCTCGGCAGGATGAAATAGTAGTCGTGGTTGTCCAGTGCCACGAACCACAACAACATGAAGGCGATGGCTCCCACGACCAAGGATCCGTTCAGGGCCAAGAGCGCAGGGGGCAGGCGGGAGGCGTGTTCGGCGATCACGACCATCGAGCCTGCGAGAAGCACCCAGACGGACCAATGGAAGATCTGGCCAGGCATGATCAACTTGCCGAATTCCCACGCCCGTTCCGCCACATCGGCATCGAGCGACCAGAGTGGTTGGGCGAATTGGTTGGAAAAGCCGCCGCCATGCAGCTCGTTGTAGTGTAGGCTGTAGATGTACCATCCGGCCACCGACATCGCGCTCAGCAGCAGCATCGCCAGCGATGGTCCGGGATGATGGAACAGACGGCCACTGCCCTTGGACTTCTCAGGGAAGAGCCGCTCCGCCAACCATGCCAAGAGCAACGCCACTATCGCCATGGCAGCGGTCAGTTTCAGCGTGCCGGCCAGGCCCAGCAACGAACCCGCCAGGACCAGATCGGTCGGCCGGCGGGTTCGTTGATATCGTACCAACACCCACCCGGCAACGAGCAAAAGGTCCAGGGCGGGGACCTCGGTCATGAAGGAGATGGCGAAATAGACGATGGCGGGCGAGGTGAAAAACAGGCTTGCAACAAATAGGGGCCACCATGCCCCGATCATATACGTACGCAGCATCCGGAACAGCGCATAGGACCCAAGGAAATGCAGAAGGAGCATGAAGGCGCGGTAAACGAATTCGCTGGGACCCGTGATCCGCCATAGTTGGGCGACGGCGTAGTAGAGCACCGGGCTCTCTCCAACGCCCTTCCCCGTATGTCCTTCATCCAGGAAAAGAGCGTCGATCTGGGGCTCCCAAAAGGTCGCTGTCCCTTCATACAGGTTCTTCGTGATGGACAGGCCGATGGTCTGTCTCCAGATGTGGTGCGGTTGAGGGCGGAGGTGCAACACCCGGCCGTACTCGTACGCACAGCACATGAGGACGAATGCCACGAGGAACAGACCGTCCGGCGGGACTTTGCGCAACGTCCGCGAGGTCCGCTCTTTCCAGGACATGTTCCGATGCCCTTTCTCGTACCCGTTGTTCACGGTCATGTGGTGCGTTCGAACACGAAGTACGCACGCACGGAAGGCTCGCGCACAAGAACGAAGAAGGCCACGAGCGGCAACAGCCACATGACCCTGCCTTGCAGACGCGGGTCCACCACGGAAAATATGGCCGTGACCACCGCATTGCAAACGACCCAAACGATGGCCCATGTGGCGAACCGCCTGGTTCGCGACCGGTCGACACCGGAGCGCTTCACGAATTGAAGCACGATGACGAACAACGAGAACAACAGGACCAACGCCTGCACGATGTCGGAGATGGGCCGGACCATCCAGAACCCCCAGCTGTTCTGCCTGCTGTGATCGTACTGATACCGTTCATCCGGGATGCGGGGCACCACGTTCATGCGTGGGCTGGATCCCTCCCCATACCGGTCGAGCCCGGTACCTCCCTCCCACTGGAACAATTGCACCACGGATGCGACCAGCGACGATCGGGCGAAGCGAAGCACGTACACGGGATCGCTCATGATGCTCGATACCATCGGAGCCAGCAGCGAATCGGCTTGCTCGATCGTAAGACCGTTCGCCCGGACGAACTGGTCCTCAGACCATAGCAGATCGCCCGCATCCTCGGGAAGATGCCCCGCATATGCGCAAAGCGGTTGCTCGTTGTGGGGGCACGTGCGCGCCAGATAGTCCTGCATCACTCCCGCCTGGCATAAACGTCCCGCCAGGAAAACACGACCCGCGCGAGACAGACGGAATTGGTCGTGCTGCACCAGATTGAAGGTCATGATGAGCAGGAACGCGCCCGCAAGGACCCCTGTGAACCCCAACCAGGTGGCACGGTACATGCCCGAATGCGAACGTGGACGTGCGCCGACATGCCTGAGCAGGAGCACGATGGAAAACACGGCGCCCATGAGCAGATGGGCATTGTGCGTGGTCAGCATGAAGAACAGAAGCACCCACAAGGCCGTGCGCCGCGCGCGTCCGAGCTCCCTTCCTTCGAAAAGCAGGAAGATGACCGGGAAAAGGAGCGCGGTGAACAGGTCGGCCATGATCTGCGCGGAATACCAGGGCAGGCTTGAGCCGAGCAGCAACACCAACACCAGGGTGATGTGCACCTGTATGCGGTTGGTCGAAGCAGGAACGAATTCACGCACCAGTGACATGAGCAACCAACTGGCCAGGGCGCCCTGGAAGAGCACCGCGGTCCAAAGCGTCCCTTGCCAGGTCACTGCGCGCAGGATCAGTCCGTAACCGATCGGGCGGTCGTCGATCTGAACGAGACGGAAGGCATTGTCTACGTACGCCCCCGTATCCGCAAAGACCAGCGGATACTGGTTCACGAAGGCGAGACCGCTGATCGCGATCCCCGTGACCAGGTAGTACAACAGGGAGCGCGCCAGGCCACGGAGCATGGGAGCGTGGATCAGATCACCATTTCCGGCACCTCGCCCTGCACCACCAGCCGGCCTTTCGTCTTCGCCTTGATCTCCTCGACCGGGACGCCCGGTGCGCGCTCCAGCAATTTGAAGCCCTCGGGGGTGATGTCGAACACGCCGAGGTCGCTCACCACCTTCTTCACACAGCGCACACCGGTGAGCGGCAGGTCGCATTTCGGCAGCAGCTTGCTCTCGCCGGCCTTGTTGGTGTGCATCATGCACACGATGATGTTCTCGGCACTGGCCACCAGGTCCATGGCGCCACCCATGCCCTTCACCATCTTGCCGGGGATCTTCCAGTTGGCGATGTCGCCCTGGTCGGAGACCTCCATGGCGCCCAGCACGGTGAGCTGCACCTTTTGCGAGCGGATCATGGCGAAGCTGGTGGCGCTATCGAAGATGCTGGACCCGGGCAGCAGGGTCACCGTTTGTTTTCCGGCGTTGATCAGGTCCGCATCCTCTTCGCCTTCGTAAGGGAAGGGGCCCATGCCCAGGATGCCGTTCTCGCTCTGAAGGGTCACGTTCATGCCCGCCGGTATGTAGTTCGCTACGAGCGTGGGTATGCCGATGCCGAGGTTCACGTAGTAGCCGTCCTTGAGCTCGCGCGCAATGCGCCGAGCGATCTGGTTCTTATCGAGTGCCATGTTCGGGGTGTGAAGATGGGGAATGTACCGTCGGTCGCCCCTTGATCGCATAGACGCGAAGTCGTGCGTTTTCGATGCTCATGGGCTGGGTGCGCCGATCGTAGAAATAGAAGGCCACGCGGCCGGTGGCCGGCGAGAGCCGCGGCACGCGCCGCACGCTCAGCAAGGTGTCGCCGTTCCACGTCAGGCGCCGGCTGGCCAGCTCATCGGAGATGTAATGCAGCGAGGCGCCTGCCGTGTCCTTCACCTCGAGCGCGATCACCGCATCCAGCGGGCGGGCCGGCGAGCGGATCGGGGCTTCGAGCCGCAAGAGCAGTTCCTGGCCGATCAATGGGCTGACGGGTGGCTCCCAAAGGGTGATGAACTCCCGGCTGGTCATGGCGTAGCTGATCGTGGTGTCCATGAGGGGCACGAGTTCCAGCGGGCGGTCGCGCTCCAACAGCAACAGGTGCCCGGTGGTCGCGGTGTAGAGGGTGTGGAACCCGGCGGGAACCTCGTTCATGGTGGGGTCCATGATCATGAGGTCATTGTTCGGCTGGGGATGGTCCTCCGCATCGATCTCCGGCATCATGCGTCCGCGGATGTAGTTGCCGTAGTTCCAAGGGCAGATGTTCAACCGATAACCGCCGATGAGCAGCGGTCGCCCCGCTGCGCGCTGGTGTTGGAGCACCAGATCGAAGACGTCGTTGGGGATCGCCTCCCTCGGCCACAAGCTGGTGCGATCCATGTTCGTCCAGGAAAGCGAACGCAGCGGCAGGAACAACAGCGGGAGCGCCGCCCACTTCCAGGAAGCGCGTGCGCGCGCAGCGCGATCGAGCACCACCGCCAGGGACAGGACGAACAACGGGACCAGGTGCAAAGCGGTGCGATCCTCCGGGTACGGCGTGCCCAGCGCGGCGTGCATGGCCCAGCGGGCCGCCAGATCGGCGAACAACAAGCCCACGCACAGGACCTGGAGCACATGGGCGGGCCTGCGATCACCCGATGCGATCGTGGCCAACGCCGCCCACGGCAACAACGCGCCGGCCACCGAAAGCAGCACGAGGAGGAAGCGCGTAGGCTCCACCATCAGCACATGGCGGCACAACGAACCGATCGTGCCCTCCACGAGCGCATCACCGCCGTAATAGAGCGCACCCCGAATGCGCAGGCCCTGGCCGAACGCAGCAGCCGCGACGAAGAAGGCGGCCGCGATGACCAGGATGGCCACTGCACGGCCTTTGCCCGCGTTGCGCCAACCGGCCAGGAGCAGCGCAATGGCGATGCCCGCCCATGCGGCCCACACCAGCAACAGGCTCAACGAAGCGAACGTGGCCGCGCCGAAGCCGAACATGGACCAGCCCAGCGCGCGGGCGCCACCCGCCGAAAGGAAGCGCACCGCGTGGTGCAGCGCCAGGAGCAGGAAGGCCATGGCCATGCCGTAGCCTCGGTACAGGGCGAAGAACTCCAGCAACAACGGAGCGGCCAGCAGGGCCATCCAGGTGCACCAGCGCACACAGCGATCGTGCAGCGTGGCCCCAAGACGGAACAACTGCACCGCATACAACGGGAACGCCAGCAGGCTGAAGAGACGCAGGGCGAAAACCCCGGGACCGAAGAGCCGGTAGCTCACCCAACCGAGCAGTGTGCAGAGCGGATGGTTCGCCGCATCCCAGTGGGCCACGAACGGCAGGAACCGCTCGGTGATGGTGTACTGCTGGAACGTGCGCACCTCGTCGTGGCAGATCGGCACCCACGC
>CAZFAW010000102.1:3824-8135 GCA_964517015.1 uncultured Chryseobacterium sp. | reverse complement strand
GGATGTGCGAGTTGCGCGGGATCTCGCCGAGGATGCCCGTCACCTGCACGTCCATCGCGTTGTCCCACTTCATCATCTGGCCCATGGGATCCTTATCGCCGAAGTACTTCTTTGCCAACTCCTGCGAGAGCACAATGCTTCCGGGCTTGGTGAGCGCCGTCTTCGGATCGCCTTGGATCAGTGGGTAGTTGAACAGTTCGAAGACAGTACTGTCCACCAGGTACAATCCGCTCTCGGTGAACATCTTGTCGGTGCTGAGACTATCACCCACCTTCAGCGTGTGCTGCGGATCCTGGAAATCGAACCAGCGGCAGTAGCGTTCGATCAGTTCCGGATGATCCGAGTAAAGCGTAGGGCCGAGGCCGAAGACCATGCTGCTGCTGTGCTCGCCCTGGCCCTCCATCTCGATTTCGCCCACCACGCGATAGACGCGGTCAGTATGCGGCACGAAACGATCGAAGCTGCGCTGGTACCGCACGTACAACCCGATGAGCACGAAGCACGCGATACCCGTGGCCAGGCCCAGCAGGTTGATGAGCGTGTAGAGCTTCTGCTTCCAGAGGTTGCGGAAGCCGGTGAGGAGGAGGTTCTTGAGCATGAGGGGTTCGCGATCAGAAAGTGAGATGATCAGAGGATCAGATAATGGAATGCCTTCTTCCGACGGATCATCTCATTATCTGATCTACTGATCATCCGATCAACAAGGGGTGATGCAAGGTGCTTTGACTTGCCTCGTCGGCAGGGGATTTCGTGCGCTGGCGTTGCCTCTGTGACGAACGGTGGCATGCGGCGAACGCTCCGGTACGAAGGATCCGTTGCATTCATTCCATGGGAGGCGTGCTGGAAACTTCGGTGAACAACGAAACGGATCCGACGCTCATCCGTACAACGGTGCAACGCACGACCCATGGGGTACGGTCATCGGCTCTCTCCCGCCGCATGCCTGTTCGCGTTAGCGATCGGCACGGCTCAGGCACAACTGCCCACGTTCTCCCTGAACGGTGTGGTGAAGAGCCACGACACGCATCTGTTGATGCCCGGCACGACCGTGGTGGCCAAGGACACCGTGGAAGGCAACGGCCTGGAGTTCCGTTCGAGCACGCTCACCGACCGACGGGGCAAGTACCACATCGCCCTGCCGTACAACGGCGTGTATGCGGTGGAGTATCAGGCCCAGGGGCATGTCACAAAGAGGATCATCATCGACCTCACCGGGACCAAGGCGAAGGACCAGACCGATGGCACCGGCGTGGTGCTGGCCATCGACCTCTTCCCGCATTTCGATCAGGTCGACTACGCCGTGTTCGATGAGCCGATCGCGGTGTACCGGTTCGATCGCAAGCAGAAGGCCTTCGTATGGGACGATGCCTATCGCGAAGAACGTTCGGATGAGCTCGAGGCCGTGGACCGCAGCCAGGAAGCCGCGTTGCATGCTGCCGCGATCCCCGTGGTCCACGCATCGGAGGCGGACAGCACCGGGACAGAGTGAAGCGCATCCCCGATCCGGGTGATCCCTTCCCCAAGATGACCGGAGCGACGTTCTGAGGATTTCCCTCCGTTCAATGCATCCGGACGTGGTCCTTGATCCGTGTTCAACAGGACATGGAACGGTCGAAGGACGACCCCATTCACGCCGAACCGGCACGCGCACGCCGACCTGAGGATCGGATCCTGATCGCCGTGATCCTCCTGGCCGTGGCTACCTGGTCGTTGGCTCTGACTCCCGCGCAGTGAGCGGTTCGCTCAAACCGCATATCGAGGAATCCGGATGGAGCTGGCTATGGGTCCCCTCACTCGTACCGCAGCGCCTTCACCGGATCCGAAACCGCGGCGCGATAGGCTTGCACGCTGACCGTGAGCACCGTCACCAGCAGGGTGATCAACAAGGCGGCGGCGTACAGCAACGGTGAGATGTCCGTGTGGTACGCGAAGGTCTCCAGCCACCGGCCGATGGCATGGAAGGCGAGCGGGAACGCGACGAAAAGCGCCAGGCCGAGCAGGACGACGAACTCCTTGTTCAGTCTTCGTACGATGTCCACGAGCGGGGCGCCCATCACACGGCGGATCCCGATCTCGCGCGTACGCTGCCGTGCGGTGAAGTACGCGAGCCCGTAAAGCCCCATCACGGTGAGCAGGATGGTGAGCACAGCGAACGCGGCGAAGACCCGGTACAACTTGTCCTCCGCCTGGTACAGCTGTGCGATGCTGTCGGTGAGGAAAGTGGCGTCCCACCCGGCGTTGGGGAAGTGCTTCTTCCATTCCGTTCGCAGCGTGGCGAGTTGCGCGGAGACATCGCCGGGACCGAGGCGGAGCACCAGGTTCTGTGCACCATAGCGCCGGCTGCTCTGGAACATCACCAGCGGCTCGATCGGCGTGTGCAAGCTGGTGTAGTGGAAGTCCTTCACCACCCCGATCACGCTGAGTTGCTGCTCGGGCTGCGGCGGTGAGGACTGAGCATCGCCGGGAATGATGATCTTCTCCTGCAACGGGTCCTTCCAGCCGAATTCGCGTACCGCACTTTCGTTCACCATCACCGCATGGTCCGCATCACTTGGTACGGCAGGGTCGAAGTAGCGCCCGGCAACGAGCTCCACGCCGAGCAGCGCCGGGAGATCGGCATCGGTGCTCATGGTGGGCATGGGCTTGTCGATACGGCCCTCAGGCGTGTTCACCTGGAGCACCCATCGGCCGCCACCTTGTCCCGGCAGGTTCTGCGTGAACGACGCTCCGGTTATGAAGCTCTGTCGCTTGAACTCGTCCTTCACCGGCCGCAGTTGGTCCCAACCGAGCGTGTCCTGCGGGTCCGGTTGCGGCATCACGATGCTCAGCAGGTTCTCCTTTCGGAAGCCCATGTCGGTGCTGCGCAGCCAGTGCAGTTGCGCGAACACGGCCAGCGTGCCCACCACCATGAAGAGCGCGATGGCGAACTGCGCACCCATGAGCACCTTGCGCACGCGTTGCTTGCCCGCACCGCTCGCGATGCCTTCCTTCAACAGCAGTTGCGGTGCGAATCGCGAGAGGAAGAAGGCCGGGTAGCTTCCGGCCACCACGCCGATCAGCAACACGATGAGCAGCACCACGCCGAGGAAGCTGCCGCGCACCAGATAGCCCATGCCGATCCCCTTGCCGGTGATGGAGTTGAAGGCCGGCAGGCACAGCCACAATAGGAAAAGTGCCACGAGGATGCCGATGATCGCGATCAGAACGCTGCCGCCGATGAACTGCGCCACGAGCTGTCCGCGTTGTGCGCCGCTCACCTTCCGAAGGGCCACCTCCTTCGCGCGGCGCGTGGCGTCGGCCGTGCTCATGTTGATGTAGTTGATGCACGCTATGGCCAGGATGAGCACGGCCACGATGGCGAACAGGGTCACGTAGGCCTTGTTCCCCTTCTTCGGCGTGTCGTAGATCAGGGCATTGTTGAAGTGGACCTCACGCAGCGGTTCGAGGTTGAAGTGGATCTTGCCGTGGAACTGTTCGCCGCCCCAGGCCGGGATGATGTACTTCGCGACGAAGGCGTCCATCTTGCCCTGGAAGTCCTCGGCACTGGCTCCCGGCGCGAGCACCAGGTAGTTGAAGCAGCTGTTATTTCCCCAAGACTGGTCGAGCTGCTCCTTGGCCTGCGGCGGCATGCCCAGGCGGCTCATGAACACGCCCATGGGAATGTGGGTGTTCTCCGCCTTCTCGTCGATCACGCCCGCCACCTTCAGCGTTCGTCCGTTGCGCGTGACCAGTTTGCCGATGGGATCCTCCGCGCCGAACATGCGCGTGGCCATCTCCTGCATGATCACGATGTTGTCCGGCTGGTCCAGTGCATCCGGACCACCCTTCGCCCAGGTGAAATCGAAGGCGCGGAAGGTGCTGGTATCGGCATTGTAGCCGTCTTGCGCGGTGAATTCCTGCCCGTTGTATTCCAGGGTCGTTTGCCCGAGCTGGAGGAGGGAGATGCCGCTCTCGATGTCGGGGTACTCCTTCAACAACGCCGGCACGATGGGGAAGGGTGTGATCCCGAAATCGTCCTTCGTGTCGCCGAACTGGTAGTGCGCCTGGATGCGGAAGATCCGGTCGGCCTTCCGGTGGTGGGCATCGAAGCTCAGTTCATCCTGCAGGTAGATGTAGATGAGCATGCACGCCACCACACCGATGGCCAGGCCCATGATGTTGAGCGCGGCGAAGAGCTTGTCGCGCTTCAGCGTGCGCCAGGCGATGAGGAGATGGTTCTTCCACATGTGCACAAGGTGTGCGCGGGTGGAGCGTGCACGGTGCATCGCCGTGCGTTGTTGTTGGGCCGGTGACGAACGGTTGTACGCCGAA
>CAZFAW010000102.1:0-3724 GCA_964517015.1 uncultured Chryseobacterium sp. | reverse complement strand
ACGGTGCATCGCCGTGCGTTGTTGTTGGGCCGGTGACGAACGGTTGTACGCCGAACGGGGTGAACCGCTGAGCGGGTCGGGTGACCAAGCCGTGAAGCCGGCTGATCCGGATCACCTTGCGTGGCGGTTCGTCCGTTAGCTTCGCACCCGATGCGCCGAGCACTGGCCGTTTTCCTGATCACCGCCATGGCATTGCCCATGGCATTGACGGCTTACGTGCTCGTCCAGTTCCAGTTGGACCGCGATCGGATCATCAAGGAAGTGTGCGTGCAGCGCGCCCGTCCCCTGGAACAGAACTGCTGCAAGGGCATGTGCCATTTACGGCAGCAGTTGAAGGCGCAGGAAGGGGAGGAGCATGGGCCGCGTTCACTGCCGCGGATCGAATTGCGCGAGGAACCGGCCGTTCCCGTCGCGGAGCGCGCCGTCCCGCTTGTGCTCCATGCCGGCGAGCGTTCGTTCGGGCCTCGGCCCGATCCGGTCTTCACGCCGGGCTTCACCCGGGTTGCCGAGCCCGTACCCTGGTGTTGAGCCTGCGTTGGACCCAACACGATCCTGTGCGAGCGATCGGTGCGTGGCCTTGTGCCATGGCGACCGGTCCACTTCCTGCAAAGACCCGGCGGGGGTGAACGTTTCCTGAGCGTTCATCCGGCCAACGGGCCCAAGGGAACCGGGATCGTGGACGTACTACCAACGTTTCCATGCGCGCGATGCGCACCCCCGGCCGCATGGGTCAAGCGGCCCGTTCTTCCCGGCGGAGGAACGGGAATGCACCACAATGAACGCTCAACGAACCACGAACATGAACACCTCGAAGATGATCGCGCTCCTCGCTGCGCTTGCAGTAGGGATCGGCGCATGCAAGAAGGACGAAGAAGAAACGCCCGCGGCCCCGACGCCTGCGGGAACGATCAAGATCAGCACGGGCTTCCACTGGGGCGGCCCCGATTTCGTGCTGGGCCAGACCTATGCCGACGGTGCGGGCCACGCCATCCGCATCGATGTGCTGAAGTTCTACCTCAGTGAAACGCACCTGGAGAACGCGGGCACCATCATCGCGGACTTCCACGACAGTTTCATCCTGGCCGATGCGGCCGAAGAAGGCCTGTACACCGTGGGCACCGCCTCGCCGGGCACGTTCGACAACGTGGAGATCGTGATCGGGCTCGACAGCGCAACCAACCACGCGGACCCCACCGTGGCCGAGGAACCGTTGAACGACCCGTCCATGCACTGGAGCTGGAACCCCGCGGCCGGCTACAAGTTCCTGGCCCTGGAAGGACGCGTGGACGATGATGGCGATGGTGTGGTGGACGACAGCGACCCCGCGTTCACCTACCACTGCGCCACCGACGACGCGTTGCGCGGGATCTCCGGTGCATACGCCGGTACCATCACCGACGGAGGCACAGTCACCATGCACGTGCACTTGATGGTGGATGAACTGGTGGACGGCATCGACATGCTCGCCACACCGAACGGGATCGGCTACGATCCGGTGAACGTGCAGCTCATGGACAACCTGGCCGCAGGCCTGGAGATCGAATGAGCTGACCGCCATGCACATACGAACGACCGGGCTGGTGGTTTTCACCGGCCTGCTGTTCTCCGGCTGCCACAAGGACGGGCTCGAACCCTCCACGGCGTTGGGAGGGGCCCGCTTGACCGTGCGGTTCGATCCGCATTGCGATGGCAAGCCCTTCCACCCGGACAGCGTGTACACCGACGGGTTCGGAACACGCATCCGGTTCGAAACCGTGCGCTTCGCCCTGGTGGGTGTTTCCCTCTCGGGTGATCAGGGCCAGCCCATGGGTGAAGGTGCCGATGCCTTGCTCACGGGCGGGCAGTCGCCCGGCACCTGCCTGTGCACGCTCGAAGGCGCTTGCGCCGGCGGGATCCACTGGCTCGATACCCGGACCCTGGTGAGCACCGATTCGCATGCGGGTGCGCTCGACAGCCTATGGGTGAACGGGGAGAGCGGCCCCTTCCTCGCCGTTCTGGACGTGACCGGCCGGTACGACAGCAACTACGATGGGGAGGTGAACGCTGCGGATGCCCCGTTCCGGATCGCGGTGCGCCCCGACGGGAACGATCCAGCGCTGCACATCCACGCCCATGGCACCCTTGCCCCGGACGCAACCGGTGAACTCGAATTGCCGGTGAACCTGCGCGCCTTGCTCCACGACATCGACATCCCCGACGATCCGATCACGATCGGCACGGGACCGTACGCCACCCAAGCCCTGATCAACTTCCGCAGCCGCGTGCTCGGAGCGGACAATAAACCCATCTGATATGCAACAACGAGGACGAAACCTTCTTTTCCTGCTGTGCCTGCCCTGGTCCCTTGCGGCGCAAACACCCGTCTGGGACCAACCTTGCCATCCCGACGATCGGGAAACCTACTCTGCGGTCTTTTCCAGCGATGCGGGAAAAGTCCTAAGCAGTTCCGAATGCGACAATGCGCACGTGCGATTGTGGTCGGCGGCGGATGGCGCGATGCTTTGGGATTCCGACGTGGGCACCGCCCTCATGTGCCTGGTGGGCGCGCAATTCAGCGCCAGCGGTTCACACTTCGCCGTGATGGAGGAGTTGGGCAACGTGCTCATCTACGACTACAGTGGCCCCACCCCGGTGCTGGCGCATACCGTGGACATGGGGATCAGCGCCAGCTACTCGCTGGATTTTTCGCCCGATGACACCAAGCTTGTGGCCGATGGTACAGGCGGTACGCTCCGCATCTACGATGTGGCCAGTGGGACCCTGCTGCAAAGCATACCCGGCAACCTGGGTACGGTGTTCACGGTGGACTGGTCGCCGGACGGTTCGCTGATCGCGGCAGGTAGCCAGGACAACAACGTGCGTTTGTGGAACGCTGCCGACGGGGCGCTCGCGGCCACCTTGAGCGGGCATTCCACCGACATCCGCTCCGTCCGGTTCAATGCCACAGGGGACCACATCGTTACGGCATCGTCCAATGGCGAAGTGAAACTCTGGATGCACATGATGGGCGGGTGGATGGAGCACGCAGCGTTCACCGTTCCGGAGGCCATTCACCAGGTGGACATCAGCGACGACGACCGGTACATCATCGTGGGCGGCACTACCACAACCCACGTGTACGAAGCCATGACCGGGGATCCAATTGCCACCTTCAACCTGCCCGATGGCGGCGATGTGTGGACCGTGGACTTCAAACCCGGCAGCTGCGATGCCGTTACCGGCACCAGCAGTGGTCGCGTGGTGTATTGGGCGCTTGAGAGCCTGCTCCGTGTTCCAGAACATGCAGCCCTTGACGTACAGGTATACCCCGTTCCAACCTCCGACATGGTGAACATCACCGTAGGCTCGTTCTCGGGGCCTTGCACGGCGGAGGTTTTCACGCTCGATGGCCGCCCGGTTCGCACCGAGCGGTTCACAGCCCCCCACGAAACGTTGAACCTGAATGGTCTGTCCGCTGGGGACTACCTGCTCCGATCGCGATGTGGTGAAGGCATCCGGACCCTGTCCATCCGTAAGAACTGAGACCATGATTCTGCTGTACCTGCTCGTCGGTGCGTTCGCCTTCCTGGCCGTACGCTCCATCCTCGAGGTGAGGAAGTCCGTAAGGGCCTACTCCCGGATCCTTGAACAGAGGAACGCGCCACCTCAACATTGAAAGCGCGACCAACCATTAACCCGACCAGAACCCACTACCCGACATGCGAACCTTCACCGGGCATTTGCT
>CAZFAW010000101.1:0-8182 GCA_964517015.1 uncultured Chryseobacterium sp. | reverse complement strand
CCGCATCGCGGTCACCTGGCCGTCCCGCGCGCCCGCCGCACCACGCGGACCTTCTGACCGGGAAGGATCGTTCCTCGGAGCAACTCTTCCAGGGCCTGTTGGATCGGTGCCGTAACCCGATCGTCGGTGGTGCTCTCTCCGGCAAGGTCAAGGTTGCGGCCTCCGCCCAGCAACACGCCGCCTTCGTGGTCTCGGAAATAGTAGAAGCCCTCGTCCATGTGGAAGGTGCCGCGCAAGGCGAGCCGAGGAATGGGCGCGGTGAGCAGCACTTGTCCCCGGGCGGGTGTGATGTCCACATCCGGAAAGAGCTCGCGTGCGTACCCGTTCGTGGCCACCACCACCTGGCCGGCTTGAAGGGCGCGACCATCGGTGGAATGGATCCATGCACCGTCCGACCGCTCTTCGATCGACCGCACCGCGAAACCGGTCGAATGACGCACGCCGGCCTCCTGCGTGCGCTGCCAAAGCGTGCGGACCAGTTTGCCGCTGTGCACCGGGCCTTCGAGCCCGGTGCGCGCCACATGGGAAATGCCCGTCAGACCGAAGCGATGAGCCGCATCCGGATCCCATCGATAGACGTCCGGCCCGATCACGTTGCGGAGCTGCTCGTTCAGCCAGCTGAACCGCTCGGCCACTCGAGGGTACAGCGGATCGTTCGATCGGTACACCTCATGCCCACCCGTCGCTTCGAACCCGATCCGCGCATCACCCAGTTCCCTGCGCAGTTCCAACAAGCCCTGCCATCGCTCCTCCACCCGGACGAGCATGGCCTCGGTGCCTTCGCGGTCGGCATCTGCGAGCAATTCGCTCGGGCTGCCGAAGCAGGCGAAGCCCGCGTTCTTCACGCTCGCACCCGCGCTGGCGCGACCCCGCTCCACCACGAGCACCCGATGGTGCGGATGGGCGCGGACGTAATGCAGCGCGGTGAAGAGACCCACGATCCCGCCCCCCACGACCGCCAGATGCACCTGGCCGGGCTCGTTGGTCACGGCACCGGCCCGGATCCCTTCCAATGCGGGTTCCCAAGGACTTTCCACGGTGGGCTGGTGGAAGCTGCCGAAGGGGCCTTCCCAGCAGGTGGCAAGATCGCTGTAATTTTCCCGGGTCCGCCCGGCCCGTACCGGGTGACGAGCAGCGTGCGCCCCATCCTCCGGCTTTTCCTGATCTGCGCCACCCTGATGGGCATGGCGCAGCGTGCACAGGCCCAAGGGGGCGAACTGGACAACGTGTACATCTACGGTACCATCAAGGACCAATACACGGCCAAGAAGCTGGACGGCGTGGTCGTGGCGATCTACAAGAACGGCGGCAAGCTGCAGGAGGTAAGCAGCAATGCCAGCGGCAAGTACGAGTTCAACGTGGACTACGGCGCCGAGTACAAGATCGTGTACAACAAGGTGGGTTGGGTGAGCAAGAACTACACGGTGGACACAAGGAACGTTCCCGAGGAAAGCCGTGTGGGTGGCGAGGGCATGAACATCGAAATGACCCTCTTCCAGGAGTTGCCGGGCATGGATTTCTCGATCCTGAACCAACCCATCGGAAAGGCGAAGTACTACGCGGAGAAGAGCGGCCTCGATTGGGATTGGGAGTACACCGCCCAGATCCAGAACGAGGTGAACCGGTTGATCAAGGAGTACAACGACCGGAAGAAGAACGAGGCCAATGCCGACGAGCAGTACACCAAGGCCATGCAGCAGGGCGAAGCCGCCATGACCGCGGCGGACTACAAGAAGGCCGTGGAGAGCTTCACCACGGCGCTCACTCTGAAAGCCAACGATGCAAAGGCCACCGCGCGTTTGAGCGACGCCAAGATGAAGCTCGATGATGCGGAAGGAGAGAAGAAGAAGAACGAACAATACGCCGCCTTGATCAAGGAAGCCGACGCGTTCTTCACGAAGAAGGACTACCAGAACGCCAAGACCAAGTACGATGCGGCAGCCGACGTGAAGGAGGAGGAGCAGTACCCGAGAACGCGATCCAAGGAATGCGAAACGCTCCTGGCGGACCTGGCCAAAAAGGCGGAGGAGGAACGCAAGGCCAAGGAACTCGAAGAGAAGTACAAGGCGGCGCTTACGGCCGCCGATGCCGCATTCAAAGGAGAGAAGTACCAGGACGCACAAGCCAAATACACCGAAGCCAGCGCCCTGAAGCCGGCCGAGCAATACCCCAAGGACCAACTGGCCTTGTGTGCGAAGAAGATCGACGAACTGGCCAAGAAAGCCGAGGAGGACAAGAAGCAGAAGGAACTGGATGCAAAGTACCAGGCTGCGATCGTGGCGGCCGATGCGGCGTTCAAGGCGGAGAATTTCGAGCAGGCCCGGGGCAAGTACGAGGAAGCCTCGGCATTGAAGGCCGAGGAGAAATACCCGAAAGACCAGATCGCGTTGATCGCCAAGAAGCTCGAGGAACTGGCCAGGAAGGCAGAGGAGGACCGCAAGAAGAAGGAACTCGATGCGAGCTACCAGGCCGCGATCACCGCCGCCGATGGTGCGTTCCGCGGGGAGAAGTACGATGATGCAAAGACCAAGTACAACGAAGCGCTCGGCCTGAAGCCTGACGAGAAATACCCGAAGGACCAGCTTGCGGCCATCGAGAAGAAGCTCGAGGAACTGGCCAGGAAGGCGGAAGAGGATCGAAAGAACAAGGATATCGAGGATCGGTACAACGCCGCGATCGCTGCGGCCGATGCGGCCTTCCGGTCGAAGGGGTGGAGCGAGGCGAAGGACCAGTACAAGGCCGCGCTGGGGATCAAGCCGAAGGAGAAATACCCGCAGGACCAACTGGCCGCCATCGACAAGGCCATGGAGGACGAAGCGCGGCAGGCGGAGGAGGCTCGGAAGGCGCTTGAACTGGAAGAACGCTACGCCGGTCTGATCGATGCCGGGGGCGAGATGTTCCGGAACCAGAACTACCAGGGCGCGCGGGCGAAATTCGTCGAGGCCTCCCAGGTCAAACCCCAGGAGCGGTTCCCGCAGGACAAGATCAAGGAGATCGACGCGAAACTGCAGGAACTGGAGCGTCTGGCCGAGGAGGAGAAGAAGCGGCAGGAGATGGAGGCCCGGTACGCATCGCTGATCGCCAGTGCGGACAAGGCGTTCGATGGCGAGGCATATCCGGCAGCCTTGAACGACTACAAGGACGCGCTGGCCCTCAAACCGGCGGAAGCGCATCCGAAGGACCGCATCGCCGCAATCGAAAAACTGCTGGACCAAGCGGCACAGGAGAAGGCCGAGAAGGATCGGCTGGCTCGCGAAGCGCAGGCCCGCGACAAGCAGTACGCGGACCTCATGGCGAAGGCGGATGCCGAGTTCGATGCCAAGCGGTACAGCGAGGCCCGATCCGCCTATGTGGATGCCAGCGACGTGAAACCCGACGAGGCCCGCCCGAAGGACCGGATCGCGGAGATCGATCGCGTGCTGGACGAGCAGGCCCGCAAAGCCGAAGAAGACCGGTTGAAGGCCGAGGCCGACGCGGCCGAGCGTGCACGCCTGGAGGCCCAGCGCCTCAAGGAGATGCAGGACAAGGACGCCTTGGAAGCCCGGTACCGCGAGATCATCGCCGCCGCCGACCTCGCGTTCAACGCGGAAGACTTCGATCAGGCACGGGGCAAGTACACCGATGCCCTCGCTGTGAAACCTGAGGAACAATACCCGAAGGACCGGCTGGCGTTGATCGAGAACACATTGGCCGGCCGCCAGAAGGCGATGGACGATGCCGCACGGCTGGCCGAGGAGCAACGCAGGGCGGACGAGGAGCGCCGGTTGCGCGAACAACAGGAAGCCGACGCAGCGCGCCTGGCCGCAGAGGACGAACGGCGCAAGCTCGACGAACAGAAGGCCATTGAGCAGCGCTACCTCGATGTGGTATCGCAGGCGGACCAGGCCATGGGCGAAGAGCGCTACACGGAAGCACGCGACCTCTACACCCAGGCGCTGGACATCAAACCACAGGAAACCTGGCCGCAAGCCCAGATCGAACGGATCGACAAACTATTGGCCGAGCAGGAACGGCTTCGGCGCGAGGCGGAACTGGCCGCCAGTCGCAAGGAGGAACCCAAGCCCGAACCACGCCGGAAGGGAGGAAGCACGATCGATCGCGGCAAAGAGCAGGAAGCCGAGGATTTCATGCGCGAAGCCAGAGCCCGCGAGGAAGCGGAGAAGTACGACAGGATCAAGAAGTTGAAGAGCGATGTGCAGGAAGGGATCCAGGCGGACGATCAGGGTTCCGCGGCACGCCGCGAGCAAGCCGTGGCGCAGAACGCACGGACCCGTGACATCGGCGCGGGGCTTTACCAGGGAGGGGAAGAAGGACGATTGACCAACGCGGCCGCGATCGAAGCCCAAAAGGACGCCTTGAACGAAGCCGAGCGCCAACGCCAGGAACGCGCCAGCGGTGTGCGGCAGGCGGCGTACGATGGCAAGATGAACACGGAGCAGGTCGTGGAACAGGGCCGGGTGACCTGGGACGATCGACAACGGGAGAGCGCGCAACAACACCAGGCCGGGGCCGAAGCGCTTGCGGCGCAGAGCGAACAACGGCGCGATGCAGCGAAGGAGCGAAGCGATGCGGCCTACGAACAGGCACGCTCCCAGGCGGGTTCCATGGCCGATCTCAAGGAACGCGGCGATCGCATCGCCGAGTCGAGCCAGGAGCGCGTGCTCAGCGAGAAACAGGCGTTGGAGAACCGTCAGGCCACGTTGAACAACAACGCCGACGACCGCCGTGCGAACGAGAAAGCCCGGATCGACAGCACACCATTGAACCAGCAACGCGATTTCGCCGACTACAACCGCAGCAAGCTTGCGCAGGAGTATCCCCCGGGCGTCACCGAGGAGAGCTACACGGAGGGGAACAAGGTCATCATCCGCCGCATCGTGGTCCAGGGCAACAAAGCGGACGAGTACAGCAAGGTGATCGCCAAGTGGGGCACCTTCTACTTCAAGAACGGCCAAAGCATCTCCGAGCAGATCTGGACCAACGATACCGAGGAGTGAGCCGCACGGGCTACTGCTCCGGCGACACTTTCTTCTTCTTATTCTGTTCGCGCAGCCGCTTCACCAGGTCCACCACCTGATCGGCCGAGATCTGCTTGCCCGCGATCTTCCGGTCCCCATCGATCAGGAAGAACTTCGGGGTGGCATCAACGTCCCAGGTATCACCGTAGTTCAAGCTCTCGATCGTGGTGAGCCGAGGGATGTACTTCGAAGAGTTCTTGCGCGCCTCGTTGTACACGTTCCAGGTCAGGCCCACGTTCACCCAGTCGAGCTTGTGCTCCACGATGAACTTCTTCCAATCGGCGAAAAGGGTGCTGTCGGTGGCCTTGCCAACGGCGTAGACCTCGATCCCATTGGGCTTCAACTTCTCCACGTAATCCTTGTAGAGCGCCGGCAATGCCTTCTTGCAATGGCCGCAATGCGGCTCCCAGAACACCACGAAAATGAAATCGTTCGGAAGGCTGCGCATGCTGATCCAGTTCTGCTCCGTGGTATCGGGAAGTATGATGTCCTTGGCGGAGGCACCGATCACCAGGGGCGCCATTTTCCTTGCACGCTCGCACATCTTGTCCAGTTTGTCGTCCGGCATCCAGAAGGCCTTGCTCTTCTCTCCGGGTTTCGGGCAGTAGTAGGTGAGGGCCATGTGGGTGAACACGGCGTCCATGCCCATGATGTCGCTCGTTTCGTACTTGTAGGTGATGTTGTGCACCACGAACTTGAAGATCTCCGGGTCATCGCCGAGGCGGCCGATCAGTTCATCGGCCATCTTGTTCAATGTATCCGGGATCTGCGGCACCACCTTGCCCATGTATTCCTCCAGTTTGTTCTGGAAAACAGGAGTGCGCAGGATCCGCTGGTCCTTCAGGTCCACATGGTCCCAATAATGCGCGCGTTGGGCGTAGTAACTGGCCACGCTATCCACCGAACCATCGGCTTTGCGCACATCGTCCGTTTTCACGGGCATGCTCATACGCACGATGTGTGACACCCATGTGGTGGGGTGCTGCTGGATGAGGTCGTTCTGGTAGTCGCGCACGGCCTTGTCCATGTCATCGAGCTGCTGTTTCAACCCGGCCTTCACGATGGGGTCTGCGGCGGCCTTGTGCTTCTCCACCAGGACTTCGCTGTCCTTCTTCCGTGCGTTCAGCATTTTGATGTACGCATGGAAGAGCTGGTTCTCCTCGCTCTTGCGCACCACCAGGTGCCCGGCCAGATCGGCCGTGTCGGTCTCCACCACCACGGCCGGTTCGTTCACGATGATCTCGAAGTACTTCGGCCCGGGCACCACAATGGCGTACACACCGGCCTTGTATCCCTTGGGGCTGTTGAACACGCCATTGCCTTTGGCATCGGCCACGGCCGTATCCGCATAGTACAGGCGGTTCCCGTAATAGCTGGCCAGGTACACGGTATCGCGGGCCACTCCTCCGATCCGGAACTCCAATTGCCGACGTTCCTGGGCCTGTGCAGTGACCATGGCCACCAGGGCCAGCGTGGTAAGGGTCTTGTTCAGCATGGTGCGCATCGGGGCGCCAAAACTACCGGGCCGCCCCCCCTGCGAAGGGCCATTAACAAACCTTTGACCAAGCCTTGTCCACGATCGGTCGTGAAGAGGCAACTGCCCCCACCACCCCTCCGTCTTCCCATCGCCTATCTTTGACCGACCCGATCAACCACACCCCCATGGTACGTACGCTGCTCACCTTCGTCCTCTGCGGGACGTTCGCGGTTGCCTCCGCACAGAACATCCAGGACACCGAGGCCATGAAGAGCAAGGCCAAGGAGCGCATGGAACGCGTGGACCATGCCGTTGCACTGACCGGTTCCCAAAAGGAGCAGGTCGAACAGGTGTACCTGGAAGTGGAGCGCTACATGGCCGCACTGGAGATCCGCTTCAAGGACCAGCCCAAGGAGACCCGCGATGGCGACATGCCCGGTCAATACGCCAACATGGAACGCTTCGAACAGGAGAAACTGGCCACGATCCTGACCAAGGAACAATACGCGGTGTGGCAGGAGGCGATCAAGTGATCGATCCCGGCCCGGAACGCACGAAGGCCCCGATGAGGGGCCTTCTTCGTTCCCGTTCGGTCGAGGAAGCGATCAACTCCGCACCGGCACCCGAACGGCGGTGAACTGACGCATCGCTACACTGTAGCTGTGGCCGCGGCTGATGATGTGCACCTTCATGCCTTCGATGCTGAAGGGTTCGCCTTCCTCCACATCGGCATAATCGCTGTAGCTGATGTCGTGGCCATCGAAGATCATGACCTGCCCGCTGCCTATGGTCTCGAGCATATCGGCGCCTGTGATCACCACACCGGTGTCTTCGCCCAACCCGATCCCGATGGCGGAGGGGTTGGCCGCTACGGCCTGGCTCAGGCGGCTGAAGCGCCCGCGTTCAACGAAATGGCTGTCGATGATCACGTCCTGGATCAACGAAGCGCCGGTGGTCATCTTCACGCCGCCCTTGATCAAGCCGCTGGAACTGTGGCCCTGGTAGATCATGGTGCTGCTCATGCACATGGCACCGGCGCTGGTGCCCGCGATCACGAAGCCTTCCTCTTCCTCGTACCGGCGCTTCATCAATTGCAGGAAGGCGGTACCTCCGAAGATCGTGGTGAGCCGCAACTGGTTCCCGCCGCTCATCATCACGCCATCGCACTTGGCCAGGCGTTTGATCATGTCCGGCCGTACATCGCTCCGTTCACGGATGTCCAGTACGTCGATGTCCGTTACCCCGAGCTTGCCGAAGGCCTCCACATAGTTCGCGCCCACCTCATCGGGGATCGAACTGGCGCTGGTGATCACCGCGATGCGCTTCCCGGGGCCTCCGATCTCATCGGCCACCCGCTTCAGGATGCCTTCCTCGATGAATTTATGGGTGAAGACCCGGGTGCTGTGCCCGCCTTCCGGTTCCTTGCCCTTGTCCTCATTCCCGCCGATCGCGATGAGCTTTCCCTTGGGTGTCATTTGGTGCGTTTATCCCCCGCGCCCCCGAGCCGCTGGTGAAGGCGGCAGCGCGAATGTAGAGGAGCACGCAGACCGTGGAAAGCGGTCCGGAGGGCTTGATGAACAGCGGGCCGTTCCTATCTTGAACGCCTTACCATCCCTTACCGGAAATGAGGATCCTCGACATCAAGGCCATGCGCGGCCCGAACCAGTGGAGCATCAACCGCCAGAAG
>CAZFAW010000100.1:0-8220 GCA_964517015.1 uncultured Chryseobacterium sp. | reverse complement strand
CGCTGGTTCCTCGATCGCGTATGCACGCACATCCTCGCCTTCGAGGGCGACAGCCAGTTGTACTGGTTCGAGGGCGGCTTCACCGACTACGAGGAGAACCACAAGAAGCGCCTGGGCGGCGACATCGTGCCGCACAGGATCAAGTACCGGAAGCTGGTGCGGGGGTAGGTCCGCTCACTCCTTCTCCTTCGCCCCGCTCACCTTGCGGTGGGTGAAGCTCCCGAAGATGTGCCGCTTGGCGAAGCGGGTGTTGCCGTCCGTGTTCACGAACTTGTTATAGGTGTTCTGGGGCACGCCATAGAACTCGTACACGCTGCCATCACCGAAGGTCACGTGCAGCGTCATGCTCTTGTAATGCCAGTCGCTGATGATGCTGGCCACGGACCGCTCGAATTCAGCGGCGTTCGCAGCGTGCGTTTCGGGGTGGATGCTCTCCAGGAATTTGTAGGCGGAGATCACGCGCTGGCTCAGGTCCTCCGCCTCCTGCTTCAGCGTTGCATCCAGCACGCGGTCCGGGTGGTGCTGCTTCATCAAGGCCTTGTACAAGGCGTTCAACTCCTTGAGCGTGGCGCCAGCCGGGGCGTTGAGCAGCTTGCGACTTTCCGAGATCCGCTTCATGGGGCCGCGAAGATGGTGGTCGGCGGGAATTCGACGGCCGGCCATTCGCGCGGTCCTGCGCGATCAAGGAGCCACGAACCCGATGCTCTTCAAGATCGCTTCCAGTTCGTTGATCCGGGTGCGCATGTTCTCGATCAGCGCAGCGGTGGCCGGATCCACACCGGGACCCAGGGGGGTGTTGTCCGGCGCGGTCATGTCGGGTGCCCGGGTGAGCCGGATCACGGTGCCATCGCCGTTCATCACATGGAAGGTGGAGGCGCCCATGGCATTGCTGGCGGAATAGAGTTGGATGCCTCCATCGGGCAGGCCGCTGCTGCTGCCGGACGCGGTGGTGGGCGCGGCGCCGTTCTGGAGCACCAGTACGTTCCGGCCATCGTGCCCAACCTCTTGAACGGCTTCCTGAACGTTGCCTATGATCACGTTCCCATTGAGCACCGCGGCCAGGTTCGAGGATGCTCCGCTCTGGCCGCTGACCTCGGACACGTACAGGCCGATGTCCTTCGAATCGGCTGCGCCGCCCCAGATCCCGCTGTTCGCGATCTCCAGGCCCACGCGATCGTCCGCTGGATCCGTACTGGTGGTGGTGGCCGTGTTGCGGATCAGGGCCCCTGTGCTGCGCTCGGTGATCGCGGCCCAGGAATCGATGCGCACCGTGCTGGAGGGTGCCGGCAGGCCAACGCTCACCTTGGAACCGCCTGTGGGGGGAGAGAATTCGATGCCGCCCGCAGGTGCCACCTGCCAGTGCTCGATCGCTCCCGCCGTAAGCGAACTCCACGCGCCGTCCTTGCGCCCCTCGAGATCGGTGCCGTTCCATCGGATGGTGCCGTTCAGAGGATCGCTCTGGTCCGAATTGCCGATCACGATGGCGCCGTTCACATGCAGTTTCTCGCTCGGCTCCACGGTGTTCACACCGACGTTGCCGCTCTGCGGCTGGATGAAGATCCGGCTCAGGCTCGTGCCCGAGGTCGCATCATCGATGCTGAAGCCTGTTCCGTTCTGCGTGGTGATCCGCATGTCGTCCTGCGTGGGGATATCGCCGGTCTCGAAGCGGGTGATCAGGTGATCGCGCGAGACCACGTGCAGCGGCGCGTCCGGCATCGGGGTGCCGATCCCCACGTTGCCGTTGTCGGCGATGATGAACTTCCGGCTCCCCTCCGTGGCGCTGTTGTGCACGATCACGTTTCCCCCGAGCGGTTGCAGGCTCAGGTTGCCCGCACTCCCCGTCAAGGATGTGCCGCCGGCCAACAGGATCCGCGATTGGATGCCACGCGAGTCGAGCACGAGGTGCTGCTCCAGCGGGCCGAACATCGCGATGCCGGTGTTCTCGCTCAGGCTCACGGGTTCCGTGGGGTCGCTGGCGGGTTTGGTCACGTGCAGCGTGGCGTACGGCATACCTTCATTGACGCCCAGATTCCCGCCGGGCAACACGGTGAGCCGTGTTCCGCCCGATCCACCTCCCGAGCCGGGTGCCTCCGACAAGGTGAACGCGCCGCTGCGTGCGGGGGTCACATCATCGTGCAGATGGCCCAGCACCCAGCCGTTGTTCGTGGTCACGGCCCCGTTGCTCACGCGCATGCCCACACTGTGCCCGTTGTGAACGGCATGCACATGGAACCGTTCCGCCGGTGTGGTGGTACCGATGCCCACGTTGCCCTGGCTGCTGCGATCGATGAACAGACGGCTCGAAAGTGCGTTCGGCAGTCCTTGTCCGATGCCGAAGCCGATGCTGTCGCTGGTGAAGGCGAAATCGTTCTGCGTGGGGATGTCGCCGGTCTGGAAGTACGTCTTCAGCACTTCTCGCGACTCGATGCTGAGCGGCGCGGGCGGATCGTCCGAACCGATGCCGAGGTGCCCGGTACCCTCTTGGATCACCAGCCTTGAAAGGGTCGAATCGTTCACCACTTCATTGAACCCGAGCGCATTGCCGTTCGCCCCTGCGCCCGAAATGGAATACGACCTGGTGAGCGGGGGCAGGTCGCCACGGAGCTTGATCGCCGCGATCCTTCCACTCGGGGATGCGGTGATCCCCAGTGGCGCTTGCGGTTGGCTATCGCCGATGCCGAAGCGCCGTTGATGCACGTACAGGCCGCTGTCCACCACCCAGGTGGTCCCGTCCCAATGCGCGATCTGGCCTGTTTCCGTGCCTTGCGGCACATCGCTGCTGCTTTGCGCGTGCAGCGCGAACGGCACACTGAGCAACTGTTGCGTGCCCATGGAGGTGAACGTGCCCGTGCCCGACAGGTCCAGGCTCACTTCCAGGTAGAACGGCCCGTTGCGCCAGTCGATGGCATCGAAGTTCCCCACGAGGGGCGTGCCCGTGCCGATCTGCACGGTGAACAACCCGCGGTCATCGGTCAGGATCGCGTGGTGCTCGGCGAAGATCACCGTGCCCAGGGGCAGCGCGTTCCGCAGCGCGAATTCGCCGGTGGTGGCGAACCCGGCCAGCACGTTGCCGGTCACCTGGTCGCGTGCTACCGCCTGGTAGCTGAAGGCGTTCGGGGATTGGGCTGTGCCATGGAGGGCAGCGTGCAGCATGCCCAGGGAGAGGAGCGTTCGGATCGTTCTCATGTGCGTAGGGTCGATCTTCACGGCAGTTGTGCGGCCCGCGTGTTCGTGGGCACTACGCCGCCGATGTTCTGGAGAATGGGTTCACGGTCGTTGCCTGCGCCGGTGTATTTGCTACGGCCGTCAAGATCCACATCGCTCACGGCATAGCCGGGTGCCGTGTTCGTGGGTACCACGCCGCCGATGGCCGAGAGGATCAGGTCGCGGTCGTTGTGGGTGCCGGTGTACTTCACCACGCCATCTCCGTTCACATCGCCCGCCCACAGCAGCCGCACCGCGCCGATCGCCTTTTGGGCTTCGGTGCCGAAGGTGGCCGTGCTGCCATCGGTCAGGTCCACCGCGATCGCGGTACCGCCGAGCGTGATGGGGTTCAATGTCAGCACGGCGAGGTGGTTCCGGTGCTTCACGCAGAGGTGGTACGGGCCCGGGGGCGCGGCGAAGGCGACCGCTGCGGATCCGTCCACGTCCATCACATCGCCATCGCGTTGCAACAGGGCGCACCGAGTGGCCACGACAAGGGTGCTGTCGGCCGCATCGCGCAGTTCCAGCACGATCCAATCCACCACGGCATCGTCGCCTGCAACAGCGAGGACGGAAGAGGTGGTGTGCTCGCCACCTCCGCCCACCTGGGTGAAGCCCAATGCCGTGTAGGGCTCGGTCATGGGCAGGTAACCCGCGGTGCGCAGACTGTCGATCATCCGGCCAGTGCCGCTGCGATAGGGACCTTCAAGGAACGCGCGCAGGTCCACGCGAAGGCGCAAGGGCTCGCTTTGCTGGAAGCCCTGGTCCAATCGCATGTGTGCCGCACTTACCGAGGTGTACAGCGGTTCGCCGATGGTTTGGTCCAGGCGCACACCGCCACCTGCAAGCGTGCCTCCTGCGGTGGCGATCACCGTGGGCGTGAGCACCACTTGCGCACCTGCGGGTGCGGTTGCGAGCAGTGCGGAAAGGAGAACGAGGGGAGCGCAGCGCATGGTGAACGTGCCGGGACGGTCAAGGTAGGGGGTCGCTCGCTACCGGGCAAGCAGGATCTTTCAACCGCCGCGCCGGCCGGTGAGCGCATTCAACCGTTCCTCGAACGCGGTCTGTTCCAGGGGCAGGTGCACGCGTTCGAACAAGGTCCGGTACGCGGGGCCGTGCTCGGCCACCTTGCCGTGCTTCAGATCGTAGTGCACGAAGCTCATCCAACACAGTGCTTTCAGCACGGTACGTGGCTCGTCCCACATCATCATCTCCACCTGCACGTGCTTGGAGCCGTGGCCGATCAGCTGCGAGGTCATCACCACGCGTTCCATGAGGAAGGCCGGACGCAGGTAAGCCACCTGGCTGGTGCTCACCACCCAGCTCAGCCCGGTTTCGCGTGCAATGCGATAGATGTCGAAGCCGTAGTGGTCCAGCAAGTGGTCTTCCCGGGCGTTCAGGAAGTAGTCGATGTAGCGGCCGTTGTTCAAGTGGTTGAACGGGTCGCAGTCCTGGAAACGCACGGTCATCACGCTGCTGGGCGTGGGCGAGAAGTCTGGAGCGTTCATGCGGGGTTGAAGGTAGCGGCGGTCGCCTGCTCGCTACTTTCGCGCGCCATGGCCAACAAGCCGTCCATTCCCAAAGGCACACGCGATTTCGGACCGCAGGAAATGCTGCGCCGCAAGTGGATCTTCTCCACCATCGAGGGCGTGTTCCGGAAGTACGGCTTCCTGCCGCTGGAAACCCCGGCCATGGAGAACCTGGAAACCCTCACGGGCAAGTACGGTGAAGAGGGCGACCGGTTGATATTCAAGATCCTGAAGCGGGGTGCCGAATTGGAACGGGCGCAACAGGAGGGCGGGCGCGCACTTGCGGCCGAAGCCTTGCGCTACGACCTCACCGTCCCTTTTGCACGATACGTGGTCCAGCACCAGGGCGAGCTCACTTTCCCCTTCAAACGCTACCAGATCCAGCCCGTGTGGCGCGCCGATCGGCCGCAGAAGGGCCGCTACCGCGAATTCTACCAGTGCGATGCGGATGTGATCGGCAGCACGAGCTTGTTGAGCGAGGTGGAACTTGTGCAGCTCTTCGACGATGCCTTTGCCGCGATCGGCCTGCAAGTGGTGATCAAGATCAACGATCGCAAGGTGCTCAGTGGGATCGCGGGGATCAGCGGGCAGCCGGAGAAAGTCGTTGACATGGTGACGGCGATCGACAAGCTCGAGAAGATCGGACGCGAGAAGGTGGAGGAGGAGATGCGTGCGAAGGGCATCGCCGACGATGCGATCGCGCGCATCGCCCCGTTGTTCACGCTGAGCGGTTCGTGGAGCGAGCAACGGCCGCAACTGGAACAGTGGTTGTCCGGATCGGCCATCGCACAACAAGGCTTGAAGGACCTCGCCTTCACGTTCAATGCCGTCGGAACATTGCGTGCAGCGAAACTGGAGTTCGACCCCACGCTCGCCCGGGGCCTCGACTACTACACCGGTGCCATCTTCGAGGTGAAAGCCACCGAAGGCTCTCTCACCAGCAGCATTTGCGGCGGCGGGCGCTACGACGACCTCACCGGTGTCTTCGGCCTGAAGGGCATGAGCGGCGTGGGCATCAGCTTCGGCGCCGATAGGATCCACGACGTGCTGCTGGAGCTCGATCGCTTCCCGAAGGACCTTGCGACTTCCACCCGGCTGCTCTTCGTGAACTTCGGTGAGGAAGAGGCGAAGCATTGCCTGACCCTCCTGCGCAGGGTGCGCGAAGCGGGGATCAGCGCGGAGCTGTACCCGGACACGGGCGCCAAGATGAAGAAGCAACTGGGCTACGCCGATGCCAAGGGCGTTCCGTTCGTGGCCTTGATCGGCGAGAACGAACTGAAGCAGGGGCTCGTGACGGTGAAGGACCTGCGCAGCGGCGAACAGAAGGCGGTGAAGGAGGACGAACTCATCGACTTGATCAAGTAGGGGCACCGCATGGCACATCCGATCGGCATCACCGGCCTTACGCTCGACGACCTGGATCGCATCCTGGGCAGCGAGGATCACATCGCGCTCACGCCCGAGGCGCTCGCCCGCGTGAAGGCGAGCCACGATTGGTTGACCGACCGACTGGCGAAGAGCGATGCGCCCATCTACGGCGTGAACACCGGCTTCGGAGCCCTGGCCGATACGCGCATCGATGCGAAGGACCTGGCAGCACTGCAGCGCAACCTGGTCATGAGCCATGCCTGCGGCGCCGGCGACGTGCTGCCGCGCGAGCTGGTGCGCGCCATGCTGGTGTTGAAGGTCCAGAACATGGCCTTCGGGCACAGCGCGGTGGCGCCCGCCACGGTACAACGCCTCATCGACCACTACAACATGGACGTGCTGCCGGTGGTGTACCAGCGCGGTTCGCTCGGTGCCAGCGGCGATCTGGCCCCGCTGGCCCACCTGGCGCTGCCCTTGATCGGCGAAGGCGAAGTGATCTCCGGCGGGAAACGCATGACCAGTGCGCTGGCGCTGCAGATCATGGGCTGGCAGCCGCTCCGATTGGGTCCCAAGGAAGGGCTCGCCCTGTTGAACGGCACGCAATTCATGAGCGCGCACCTGTCGGCGATCCTGATCCGTGCACGGCGCCTGGCCGACCGCGCCGACGCCATCGCCGCGCTCTCCCTGGATGCGTTCGATGGCCGGGTGGAACCCTTCAGCGACGCCGTGCACCAGGTGCGGCACCATCCCGGACAGATCGAGGTGGCGCGCCGCATGCGCACGTTGTTGCGCGACAGCGACCTGGCCACCGCCACGAAGAAGCACGTGCAGGACCCGTACAGTTTCCGCTGCGTGCCGCAGGTGCACGGTGCCTCGCGCGATGCGATCGCCTACGCGGTGCAGGTGGCCGAGCGCGAACTGGCCGCGGTCACCGACAACCCGACGGTGTTCCCCGAGCACGATCGGATCGTGAGCGCCGGGAACTTCCACGGCCAGCCGCTGGCCCTGGTGCTCGACCTGTTGTGCATCGCGCTGGCCGAACTGGGCAGCATCAGCGAACGCCGCACCTACAAGTTGATCTCGGGCCAACGCGGGCTCCCGCCCTTCCTGGTGAAGGAGAGCGGATTGAACAGCGGCTTCATGATCCCGCAGTACACCGCAGCGGCCCTGGTGAGCGCGAACAAGCAGCGCTGCACGCCGAGCAGCGTGGACACGATCGATAGCAGCAACGGGCAGGAGGACCATGTGAGCATGGGCGCCAACGGTGCGGTGAAGTGCATGGAGGTGCTCGACGATGTGGAACGGATCCTTGGCATCGAACTGTTCACCGCCGCACAGGCGCTCGACTTCCGCCGCCCCTCGCGCAGTTCCTCCGTGCTCGAGGGCATCCATGCCGCCTTCCGCATGCAGGTGCCTTTCGTGGAACGCGATACCGTGATGCACGACCTGATGGAACGGTCGCTGGCCTTCCTGCGCGCATCCGACCGATGGACCTCCATCTGATCCCCGGCCTCGGCGCGGATCACCGCCTCTTCGAACGGTGCGACCTGGCACCGCATACCGTGCATGCGCACGACTGGCCGGAACTCCCCGCTGGCAGCACCATGGCCGGCATCGCCCGGACCATGGCCGAACGGGTGGATGCGTCGCGGCCGCATGCCCTGATCGGCGTGAGCCTCGGTGGCATGGTGGCGCAGGAGATGGCTGCACTCACGCAACCGCGGAAGGTCATCCTCATCTCCAGTTGGAAGGGACCCCAGGAAATGCCGCTGGCGATCCGTGCGCTCCGGGGCACGCATGCCGAGCGTATGCTCACGCCCGCCTTCTTCAAGGGCTTCCTGCCCGTGGCACGCTGGCAACTCGGCGTGGAGAGCCCCGATGAGCAGGAACTCTTCGCCCATTTCCTCGCCGTGACACCGCTGGCACGCATGCGCGTGCAGGTGGGTGCCGTGCTGGCGTGGGAGGGCGCGAAGGTCCCGGGTCTGGTCCATCTGCACGGCGACCATGATCGCCTGATGCCGCTCGGCCCGATCGCCGACCCGATCGTGGTGGAAGGCGGCACGCACATGATGGTGTTCAGCAAGGCGAAGGAGGTGAGCGCGCTGGTGCGGGCGCACCT
>CAZFAW010000099.1:0-8236 GCA_964517015.1 uncultured Chryseobacterium sp. | reverse complement strand
ATATCGAACGCGCTCTTGATGCTGTTGTTCCCGAAGATCAAGCGGTCCATCACCGTGTGCGCTTCCTCGATGTCCAACGCATTGCGGCCCAGCAGCGCGCGGGCCAGGTGCATTCCCACGGCCATGCAGGTCTCCTGCGTTTCGCCGTTGATGGTCCAGAACGGACTGCACTCCCCATATCCCTTCGCGCCATCGCGGGTGTCCACCTCCACGATCACGTTCGCCACGGCTTCCATGGCGCCCAATGAGGTGATGAACGGCGCCTTCAGCGGAATGGACAAGGGCCGGAGGGTGACCCGTTCAATGGTGGTGCCAGGGGGAGACATGGGCGGTAGGATCCGGGCGGAAAGGTGCCCCGGAAAAGCGAAGGGGCCCAACGGCCCCTTCGCACTGGTGTTCCGTGGGCGGGATCACTCCTCCACCACCTCGAACGCCACACTGCGGGTGACGTCGCGGTGGAAGGTGACCTCGGCTTCGTACTTGCCGAGGGTTTTGATGGCCTCGCCCTTCAATTTGATGTTCTTGCGGTCCACGTCGAAGCCCAGCGCGCGGATGGCGTCGGCGATCATGATCGTGTTCACGCTGCCGAAGATGCGGCCCTTCTCGCCGGCCTTCGCACCGATCTTCAGCACCTGGTTCACCAGGGCATCGGCGGTCTTCTCGGCCTCGGTACGCAGCTTGGCCTCCTTGTGGGCCCGCTGTTTCATGGTCTCGGCCACCTGCTTCTTCTCGCTCTCGGTGGCGGCCACGGCCAGGCCACGGGGCAGCAGGAAGTTGCGGGCATACCCGTCGCGCACCTTCACCACGTCGTTGGCGTAGCCCAGGTGCTCCACGTCTTTCTTCAGGATGACTTCCATGTTCGTAGGCGTGTGGGGGTTACTTGAGCATGTCGGCCACGTAGGGCATGAGGGCGAGGTGGCGGCTGCGCTTGATCGCCTGGCCCACCTTGCGCTGGTACTTCAGGCTGGTGCCCGTGAGGCGGCGGGGCAGGATCTTGCCCTGCTCGTTCACGAAACGCAGCAGGAAATCCGCGTCCTTGTAGTCGATGTACTTGATGCCGAGCTTCTTGAAGCGGCAGTACTTCTCCTTCTTGGTCTCGATGGCGATCGGGGTGAGGTAGCGGATCTCGCCACCCGGTCCCGGTGCCGTAGCTGGTGCTGTTGCTTGTTCGCTCATGGTCCTGTGTTATTTGGCTTCCTCCACGTTCTCCTTGCGCTTGCGGGGGCTGCGTGCGGGCTTGTCCGCGCCATCGGCGGGGGCCTCCTGCGTGGCCTTGTTGCGGCGGCGCTCGGCGAAGGAAATGTGATGCTTGTCCATGAGGACCGTGAGGAAGCGGATCACGCGCTCATCACGGCGGTACTCGGTCTCCAGCTTGCCCACGAAGGCGGGCTCGCTTTCGAACTCGAACAGGTGGTAGAAGCCCGAGGACTTCTTCTGGATGGGATACGCGAGCTTGCGCATCCCCCAGCTCTCTTCGTGGCGGATCTTTCCACGGCCTTTTTTCAGAAGGTCTTTGAATTTGTTTACCGCCTCCTTTGTCTGGTCCTCAGACAAAACGGGAGTCAAAATGAAGACGGTTTCGTACCGGTTGGTCATACGACGTTTCGGTTATTGGGGCCGCGAATGTAGTCGAATTCCCCTTCTACGCGACCCTCCCCGGCCCGCCCGGCACCAAGGCCTTCCGAACGACCCGTCTGCCGGGGATGTTGAGATCTCCCGTCACCGTCCTTCGGCCCCCCTCCTACATTCGCCGCCGTGAGCAGCGACGCGTTCATCGTAAGCGCCCGGAAGTACCGTCCGGCCACCTTCGATACGGTGGTGGGCCAGGAGGCCGTGACCGGCACGCTCATGAACGCGATCCGCACCGGCCATCTGGCCCAGGCGTTCCTGTTCACCGGCCCGCGCGGCGTGGGCAAGACCACCTGCGCCCGGATCCTGGCCCGCACGATCAACTGCGAGAACCTGGGCGCCGATCTGGTCCCCTGCGGCACATGCGCCCCGTGCAAGACCTTCGAGGAAGGCCATAGCCTGAACATCTTCGAACTGGACGCGGCCAGCAACAACAGCGTCGACGACATCCGGAACCTGATCCTGCAGGTGAGCATCGCACCGCAGGTGGGTACCAAGAAGGTGTACATCATCGACGAGGTGCACATGCTCAGCAGCGCGGCCTTCAACGCCTTCCTGAAGACGCTGGAGGAACCGCCGAGCTACGCCATCTTCATCCTGGCCACCACCGAGAAGCACAAGATCCTTCCCACGATCCTGAGCCGGTGCCAGGTGTTCGATTTCCGCCGCATCTCCGTCACCGACATCGCGCGCCACCTGGGCGACATCGCGGCCAGGGAAGGCATCCAGGCGGAAGCCCAGGCCCTGCACACCATCGCACAGAAGGCCGACGGTGGCCTGCGCGATGCCCTTTCCATCTTCGATCAGCTCGTGAGCTTCGCCGGGCGCCGGCTCACCTACCAGGATGTGGTGCGCAACCTCAACGTCCTAGACCACGAGCACTACTTCAGCATCACCCAGGCGATCATGCGCGGCGATGCGGCCGCCGCACTGGTGGAGCTGAACGACATCCTGGCGAAGGGATTCGACGGGCACCTCTTCGTCGGAGGCCTGGGCCGCCATTTCCGCGACCTGCTCATGTGCCAGGATCCGCGCACGGTGCCGCTGCTGGAAGTGAGCGATGAGCTCGGGAAGCGCTACGCCGAGCAGGCCGCAGCCGTTCCGCGCGAACTGCTGTACCGCGGGCTGGAGCATGTCTCGCAATGCGATGCGCAGTACAAGTTGAGCAAGGAGCCCCGGTTGCTGCTTGAATTGACCCTGCTGCGCTTGTGCCATTCGGGCAACGGCAAGGCCGAAAGCACGCTCGAAGCCCCTCCGGAACAGGCTCAAAAAAAAAGCCCTGACGTGACCGTGGACCGGGTGCCGGTGCAACCTCCGGCACCGGAACCCGCGCGTGAGGTACACGCACCCGTCGTTGCCCGGCCCGCACCGGTCCCGGCAGGTGCAGGTGCCACCGTGGCCACCTCGATCCGCAAGAGCCTGGGCGGGTTCTCCATCAAACAGTTCAAGGAGGAAGCCTCGGGATCGGGTGCGGCGGTGGCCATGGCCGCAGAACCAACCCCTGCGCGCCCGGAGCCCCTGCCCGATGGCGCGAATGGAACGACCCTCATGCCGATCAGCGAGAACCTGCTGCGCAGTGTCTGGAAGGAATACGCGCAGCAGAAGAAGCGCGAAGGAAAGAACAGCCTGCACGCCACCTTGATCGCCAACGAGCCGTCGCTGGCCGAGCCGCGACTGATCACCTTCAGCATCGTGAACGAGGTGCAGGAGAAATACCTGCGCGAGGAGCGTATCGACCTGCTCTCGCACATGCGCCGGGAACTTGGCGATCCGGGCCTCGAACTGCGGGTGGACAAGCAGGAGATCACCGACCTGCGCCCGCGCTACACGCCGAAGGACCGCTTCGCGATCATGGCCGAGCGCAACCCCGCGTTGCTGAAGTTGAAGGACGCGCTGGGCCTTGACCTCGGTTGATGGATCCCCCGCGGGTACTTTCGCGGCCAAATCCGTTCGGAACCATGTCGAAGATCAACGTTGCGAAGCCGGTCGTGGAGCTCGACGGCGATGAGATGACCCGGATCATATGGAAGTGGATCAAGGACCAGTTGATCCTGCCGTACGTGAACGTGCCGATCCAATACTACGACCTGGGGATCGAACACCGCGACAGCACCGAGGACAAGGTGACGGTGGAAAGCGCGAAGGCCATCCTCAAGCACAACGTGGGCATCAAGTGCGCCACGATCACGCCCGATGAGGCGCGCGTGCAGGAGTTCGGCCTGAAGCAGATGTGGAAGAGCCCGAACGGCACCATCCGCAACATCCTCAACGGCACCGTGTTCCGCGAGCCCATCGTGATCAGCAACATCCCCCGCCTGGTCCCTGGATGGACGCAACCCATCGTGATCGGCCGCCACGCCTTCGGCGACCAATACCGCGCCACCGATGCAGTGATCAAGGGCAAGGGGAAACTGACGATGACCTACACGCCCGACGACGGCGGCAGCCCGACCACCTGGGACGTGTACCAATTCGATGGCAATGGTGTGGCGCTGAGCATGTACAATACGGACGAGAGCATCGAGGGCTTCGCGATGAGCTGCTTCAACCTCGCCCTCAGCAAAAAGTGGCCGCTGTACCTGAGCACCAAGAACACCATCCTCAAGAAGTACGACGGCCGCTTCAAGGACATCTTCGAGGACATCTACCAGAAACACTTCAAAGCCGACTTCGCCAAGGCCGGCATCGTGTACGAGCACCGATTGATCGACGACATGGTGGCCAGCGCCATGAAGTGGAGCGGCGGCTTCGTTTGGGCCTGCAAGAACTACGACGGCGACGTGCAAAGCGACACGGTGGCACAAGGGTTCGGCTCGCTCGGGTTGATGACCAGTGTGCTGATCACCCCGGACGGGAAGACCATGGAAGCCGAGGCCGCGCACGGCACGGTGACGCGCCACTACCGCATGCACCAACAGGGCAAGCCCACCAGCACCAACCCCATCGCCAGCATCTTCGCCTGGACCCGCGGCCTGGCCTTCCGTGGCAAGCTCGATGGCAACCCGGCGCTCATCGATTTCTGCACGAAGCTGGAGAACGTGTGCATCCGCACCGTGGAAAGCGGCAAGATGACGAAGGACCTGGCCGTGTGCGTGCACGGGGAGAAAGTGGGCCCCGAGCATTACCTCACCACCGAGAAGTTCATGGACGCCCTGCGCGAAGCGATCGAACGCGCATGAGCCCGGGCGATCCTCAACGTTCCCCATGTTCACAGGAAGAGGCGCCCCGTGCGCCTCTTCGCCATGGATGAAGACCCATCCCCATCCCATCACCCAACGCGACCTGAACCGCCTGGCGGTCCCGGCGATCATAAGTGGTATCGCCGAGCCGGTGATCAGTTTGATGGACACGGCCTTCGTGGGCCGCTTGCAGGATCCCGCCGCGTTGGGTGCCGTGGGCATCGGCAGCAGCTTCTTCCTCTTGGTGCTGTGGGTGCTGGCTCAAACGCGCAGCGCCGTGCTGGCCGTGGTGGCACGCTACTACGGCGAGGAACGCGTGGACGAGGTGAAGGGGCTCGTGCCCATCGCCACATGGACCAACATCGGACTGGGCGTGGTGTTCCTGAGCATCACCTACCCGCTCGCCGAACGCATTTTCGGCTTGTACAACGCGGAAGGCCGGTTGCTTGCCGATGCCTGTGCCTATTTCCGCATCCGCTGCTTCGGGTTCCCGATCGCCCTGGCCGTGTTCGCGCTCACCGGTGCGTTCCGCGGACTGCAGAACCTGAGGTGGAGCATGTGGATCAGCCTCACCGGCGCTGCGGTGAACCTGGTGCTGAACCCCTTGCTGATCTTCGGATATGGTCCGGTGAAAGGCATGGGCATCGAAGGCAGCGCGCTGGCCAGCGTGATCGCCCAGGTGGCCATGCTCATCGCCTGCGTGGTGGTACTGCGTTCGCGCACCCCCTTCACGTTCTGGCCGGCAACCTGGAAACACCCGGAGTTCGTTCCGTTGATGCGCAACAGCGGGCAGTTGTTCGCGCGCACCATCGCGTTAAACGTATGCTACTACCTCGGCAACCGCTTCGCCACCGGCTATGGCACGGCCACCATCGCCGCGCATAGCATCGCCATGCAGATCTGGTTGTTCAGTGCGTTCTTCATAGACGGTTACGCCGCGGCGGGCAGCGTGGTGGCCGGGCGGCTGAACGGCGCGCGCGATTGGAAGCAACTCTACCGCGTGAGCTGGCAGGTGACCCGCATGACCATTTACATCGGCACCGCGTTGGCGGTGATCTACGCGATCGGGTATTCCTCGATCGGCGGCCTGTTCACCGGCGATGCCGAGGTGCTCGCCCTGTTCCATGGCGTGTTCTGGATGGTGGTGATCACACAACCCATCAATGCGGTGGCCTTCGCCTTCGATGGCATCTACAAGGGCCTCGCGCACGGCGAAGTATTGCGCAACGTGCTGCTGGTGGCCACGTTCCTCGTGTTCGTGCCGGTGATCTGGGCCGGCGATGCCCTGGGCTGGGGCCTGCACGCCGTGTGGGCCGCGTTCCTGGCCTGGATGGCCGTGCGCTCGGTACTGCTCGCGCTCGACTTCCGCAGGCACTACGGCCCCCTGGCACAAGGCATGCGGGAGGTACCTTACCCGCCATCTTTGCGTTAGCCAAGCGGTTCCCGACCCCATGCGCCTCCCTTCCCTTCTCCTGTGCGCCGCGCTGTCCGTGGCGTCCTTCGCCCAGGACTCCACGGACTATGCGCAGCCACGCAAGCCGCGCGAACCGAAGCGGCCCTTCAAGGACCGATTGTACTTCGGCGGCGGCCTCGGGCTTTCGTTCGGAACGGTGACATCGATCCAGATCGAACCGTTGGTGGGTGTGAACCTGGACCCCAAGAACAAGCTCTCCACCGGCCTCGGCCTGAACTACTGGTATTACCGCGACAACCGGTTCACTCCCGCGATCGAACTGAACGGCTACGGGTACCGGACCTTCCTACGGTACCGCTTCATCCCGCAAGCATTCGCCCACGCGGAGTTCCTGCACATGAACGTGGAGCGTATCGGGGAGAAAGTGAGGATCTGGGTACCGCACCTGCTGGTGGGCGGCGGATACGTGCAACCCATCGGCGATCACAGTTCGCTGTACATCCAGCTGTTGTGGGAAGTATTGCAGGACCCCAACAGCGTGTATCGCGACCAGGGCCCCATCATCAGCGGCGGGGTGGGCATCGGGTTCTGAAAAACGGAAAGCCCCGCCAAGGCGGGGCTTTCGTGGAGCCGGAGGGATTCGAACCCTCGTCCAAACGACCGCAGTACGGGCTTTCTACATGCTTAGACGATCATTGGATCTCGCACAACGACTGGAGACCGACACCCTATCGCTGCGCCAGGTCCTGTTTCTCGCCGATGTTCCGGACCACCGCATCGGCCAGTCTTCCAAGCTGATACCCCTGGGCCGGGACGTGGATGACGGGTCATCCCGAGGGGTACTCGTCCGCGTTACTGTGCTTCGCGCGGATGAAGCTTCATAGCCTGAGGCTATTAGGCAGCGAGAGCGTAGCTGTAGTCGCCGGTTATGGCGCGGGGAGCGATTTGAAGAGCTGTTCCCCAGGGCTCTGCATGCTTACCGGTACCACGAAGCCGCTGTCGAAACCAGGTCGGCCCCATGATGAGGAAAGAACGGGCCGCGAAGATACCACCTGCTGCGGCGCATGCCTCTACATTCGCGGCCGCTGGAATGACCCCCCCCTACGCACGCATCGGCGTGCTGCGCGAAGGCAAGACCCCGCCCGATCGCCGCACGCCCCTGATCCCCGCCCACTGCCGCGAAGCGCTGGACCGCGGGATCGACATCACCGTTCAGCGCAGCCCGGTCCGTGCCTTCAGCGATCAGGAATACATCGCCGCAGGCGTGCATGTGACCGAGGACCTCACCGACCGCGACCTGATCGTGGGCGTGAAGGAAGTACCGGTGGAGATGCTGATGGCCGGGAAGAGCTACCTCTTCTTCTCCCATACGATCAAGAAGCAGCCGCACAACCGCAAATTGCTCCAGGTGGTCCTGGAGCGGCGGATCACGTTGATCGATCACGAATTGCTCACCGATGCGAAGGGCGAACGCGTGCTGGCCTTCGGGAAATGGGCCGGCGTGGTGGGAGCCTACAATGCGTTCCGGGCATGGCAGGCCACCTTCGGTCCAGCTGATCCACTGAAGCCGGCGCACCGGTGCCACGACCGGCAGGAGATGGAGGAGCACCTGCACCGGTTCCCGTTGCCCAACGACTTGCGGATCGTGCTTACCGGCGGCGGCCGCGTAGGCGGTGGTGCGATCGATGTGTTGGAGAAGGCCGGCGTGCAGCGCGTGGCCCCCGCGGAATTCCTGCAGGCCCGGAACGCCCGCCCGGTCTTCACCGTACTGGGCAGCGAAGACCTGTACGAACGGATCGATGGTGCGCCGTTCGACAAGCGCGCCTTTCACACCGACCCCTCCGGCCATCGGGCGCGCTTCCTGCCCTATGCGCGGTGTGCGCACCTGTACATGGCCTGCCACTTCTGGGATCCGCGCGGCCCGAAGATCCTTTCGCGCACCGACCTGCGCGATCCCGGGCTGTCCCTTCGAGTGGTAGCCGACATCAGTTGCGACGTGGGCGGACCGATCGAC